>CANCGR010000177.1 GCA_947377625.1 Gammaproteobacteria bacterium
TGTCTTCAGCCGGGCGGTAGTAAGGCACTTCTTCCAGCTTGTCGTCAGCAATGGGGATGCCAAAGCGATCGCGGAAAATTTTCAGTTCTTCGATCGCCAGTTTCTTGGCCGAATGCGTGGTGTTCTGACCTTCGGCTGACGCAAGGGCATAACCCTTGATGGTCTTGGCCAGAATCACGGTTGGTCGGTCCATAGTATCCACAGCCTGTTTGTAGGCTGCATAGACCTTGAACGGATCATGTCCGCCACGATTGAGGTTGATGAGATCATCGTCCGACAAATCTTCCACCATCTTCAACAGCTCGGGACTGTTAAAGAATTTCTCGCGGAAGTAGGCGCCGCCACGGCTGGTGAAATTCTGGAATTCGCCATCCAGCACTTCATCCATGCGCAATTGCAGCAGCCCGTCCTTGTCCTTCTGTAGCAGGGCATCCCAATTACGACCCCAGACTACCTTGATCACGTTCCAGCCGGCACCGCGGAAGATGCCTTCCAGTTCCTGGATGATTTTGCCGTTGCCACGCACCGGACCATCCAGACGCTGCAGGTTGCAATTGATGACAAAGTTGAGATTGCCGAGGCCTTCGCGTGCAGCGAGGCTTATCGCACCCAGCGATTCAGGCTCGTCGCATTCGCCATCACCGAGGAAGGCCCAGATCTGCCGATCGCCTTGCTTCACCAACTCGCGGTTGTCGAGGTACTTCAATACATGTGCGGTGTAGATAGCCTGCAACGGCCCCAGTCCCATGGAAACGGTCGGGAACTGCCAGTAATCAGGCATCAGACGCGGATGCGGATAGGAGGAAAGGCCATTGCCATCCACTTCCTGGCGGAAGTTGTCGAGTTGCTCGGCAGTCAGACGGCCTTCAACGAAGGAACGGGAATAGATGCCAGGCGACGCATGACCCTGGAACAATACGATGTCGCCGAGGAAGTCATCTTTGGCGCCACGGAAGAAATGATTGAAACCAACGTCGTACAAGGTCGCCGACGACGAGAAAGTGGAAATATGACCGCCCAGGTCGTAACCGAGCTTGTTGGCCCGCATTACCATGGCCAGCGCGTTCCAGCGAATAACGCCACGAACGGATCGTTCCATATAGAGATCCCCGGGCATCTTTGGCTCTTCGGCCAGCGGGATCGTGTTGCGATATGGGGTGGTAAGTGAGTCAACCGGCAATTGCTGGCCGGACTCGGTGGCTTTGTTGATCAGGCTTTTCAACAGGAACTGCGCGCGGTCCATGCCCTGCTTGCGAATGATGGCGGAGATCGAGTCCAGCCATTCCTGGGTTTCTTGTGGATCGGTGTCACGTAGGTTTGTGGCCATATCTGTATGCTCTACAAGGATTTTTGATGCTGTAGTGAAATTACAGTGGGGCCGGATTCTACTCGCTGACAGACCTTTTTTTCAAACTGCAAAGGCCTAAATGTAGTTTAACTACAGATTTCCTTACCCCATTCTTTAACAAGCCTTAAAACATTCGGCAATTTAAGGGCCGGCTGTTTGTAGTGGAAAAAACGTAACTAAGGCGTGACCAGCCCCTGCCGGTAGCGTGACCAGTCAAAACAGGGACCAGGGTCAGTCTTGCGGCCGGGCGCGATGTCTGAATGCCCTGTAATTCGGGGTGGTGTAATCGCCGGATACTGCGTCATCAACAAGCGGGTGATCAGCTCCAGATGCTCATATTGGAAATCAGTAAACGGCAGCTCATCGGTGCCTTCCAGCTCTATACCGATGGAAAACTCGTTACACCCCTCCCTGCCTTCAAACACTGATTCGCCGGCGTGCCAGGCCTTATGGCTGAACGGCACGTATTGCAACACTACTCCATCGCGACGAATCAGCAGATGCGCAGAAACACGCAGCTCGCAAATACCGGCAAAATAAGGATGAAAGTCGGGGCTGAGCTGATTGCAGAACAAATCGCTGATCCATGGCCCGCCAAACTGGCCCGGCGGCAGGCTGATGTTGTGGATCACCAGGAGACTGATCTGTGTGTCCGGCAGCCGCTCGCTATGATTGGGGGACAGCACGCGCTGCGCACCATGCAACCAGTGGTCGATGATCTTGAAGCCAGCCATGTTCCAACAAACCCAAGTGATTTTTTTCCAGCTTAACAGGTGGGCCCCGGCCAGACTAATTCGCCGGGCTTGGTCATCCATAGCCATGGAAAATCAGCCGCATTCGGGTTCCCCGCCCCTGTCGATTCAATTAGGCTTGCACCAGGATTTTTCCGCTGGAAGGCACTGCATGAATTCACCCGATTATTTTCTGGGGCTCGCCGCCACAGTGGCCACCGCCTTGCAGGAGGATATTGGCAGCGGCGACCTTACCGCCCAGCTGGTAAGCGCCCAAGCCGATGCCAGCGCCAAAGTGATCAGCCGCGAGAGCGCAGTGATCTGCGGCCGACCGTGGGTAGATGAAGTGTTTCGGCAGATCGATCCACTTTGCCAACCCGAGTGGGCCGTGCAGGAAGGCGAAAGTGTGGCGGCGAATGCCGTTATTTTCAGGGTGAGTGGCAAAGCCCGCACACTACTTACTGCCGAACGCAGCGCGCTGAATTTTCTGCAAAGCCTGTCGGGCGTAGCGACCACCGCGAGCCATTATGCTGCCTTGGTCAGCCATACTGGCGTGCAAATTCTCGACACTCGCAAAACCATTCCAGGGCTGCGGCTGGCGCAGAAATATGCCGTGCATTGCGGCGGCTGTCACAATCACCGCATAGGCTTGTTCGATGCCTACCTGATCAAGGAAAACCATATTGCGGCGTGCGGCAGTGTTACTGCTGCCGTGCAAACCGCACACAAACTCAATCCCGGACGCCGGGTGGAAGTGGAAGTAGAAACCCTGGCAGAACTCGAAGAGGCACTCGCGGCCAATGCCGACATCGTCATGCTCGACAACTTCAGCCTTGAATTGTTGCGCGAGGCAGTGCGACAAAATCGTGGCCGCGCCAAACTGGAAGCCTCTGGTGGTTTTACCCGCGACACACTGGTGGCGGTAGCAGAAACCGGCGTCGACTACATCTCGGTGGGCTCGCTCACCAAACATGTCAGCGCTATTGATTTTTCAATGTTGTTCAATTGAAACCAGGAATAATTAAAACCAACCAAACCATTGGTCAACACGAAGTCAGCCAATGGTTTGCCTGCCAGCAACGCTGATTACAGTTTCATCAATTGGATGTTGCGGAATTTGATTACGCCTGCAGCATATTGCAGCGAAATTGGTCCGCTCTTGTGAGTGCTGTCATGGATGTCTACCGTCTTGATACCGTTAATTACCAGAACGATGTGATCACCTTGCACAGTGATGTCGTAGGTATTCCATTTGCCGCCGGCGTTGACGATTTGGCTGGGAGGGCCGTAGTGCGGGATGCCGCCCGTGCGGCCGGTTTGGTCCGGCCTTTCGTCGATGATATTCGCCTCATAGGCGGTGTCGTCGGTAATCTTGTCGGGGTTTTCGATATGAAAATAGATGCCGCTGTTGGCCTTGCCGTCACTGGCGAAGAACTCGGCTGTGATATGGAAATCGGTGAAAGATTCCTGCATCACCAAATGACCATTGCCCTTGTCAGCGACAAACTCGCCGCCTTCAATGCGCCAGTTGGCATCTCCCACCTGACGCCATCCATTGAAGCTGCCCGACATGGTGACCCACTTGCCTTCAGCAGCCGCACCTTCCAGCGCTGGCGCCAGCAACATGGTAGCCACCGCGATCTTCAAAACATTCACCAACTTCATGTTCCCCTCCTGTGTTGATACAAATTTCCCTGTTTTTACAGCTTATTCCGAGTCCTTGTAAATCAGCGTGGTGACTTGTTCAGACACAAGCCCGATCAGAAACACAATGATGGCGCTGATAAACAGCACTGCACTCATGTTGGTGAAGGTATGGAAATTGAAAAAAGTGTAGAGGTAATACGCGACACCAATTCCGAAAAAACTGCCAGCGATCGGCATGAAAATTTTCAGTGGTGAATACAAGGTGCCAATTTTGAAAATGATCAGGAAAAAACGCACGCCGTCTTTCATCAGGCTGATATGACTTTTTCCTTCGCGCTTGCCTGCATCAATATCCACGTAAGCGACTGAATAGCCAGCCCGGAAGAACGACATCGTGATGGTAGTCGGATAGGAAAAGCCGTTGGGCAACAGGTACAGGAATTTGAGGAACTTCTGGCGATTGACGATGCGAAAGCCTGAAGTGAGATCACGGATGGTATGGTTGGCCATCCAGCTGGACAAGCGGTTGTACACGGTATTGGCAACCAGCCGCCCCATGCTGGCCTGCGTCGCCGCGCTGCGGGCGCCAACCACCATGTCATAACCCTGTTGATACTGTTCCAGCAAACGCAGAATGTCAGCAGGTTTGTGCTGACCATCGCCATCCATGAATACCACCGTTTCACGACTGGCATTGCGGGCGCCGGTCTTGATGCTGGCGCCATTGCCTTTGCTATATTGATGACTAACGACTTTCACGCCCAGCTTGCCACACAGGTTTACCGTGTCATCAGTAGAGCCATCGTTGACGACGATGATTTCTGCTTCCGGCAAAGTCGCCTGCAACAGCGGCAACAATTTCTGCAAATTGACGGCCTCATTTTTCGCTGGCATTACAATTGACAGCTCGGCACCAGAAATCACACTTGCCTCCTTCCGGCAGGATGGGAGGCAGGCGCCTCCATTTGTGAAACCCGCACAGGACGCTCGGGCTGCTTTTGTGTGGACTATGTACAAAGATCGCACTTTTGCACAAGAGATTTCCTAGAAAAATCACAAAGTTCTATTAAACTACTAGAAAGCTTGGCAAGAGAAGATATGCCACGCCCAAACTGCCGGCAGCTCCTGTGGGAACTGTTCAAGCAACAAGGCAATCGATTATCCAGCAGTTCAATTAACCACAGTTCAATTAACCAATGAGCACTGATACAACAATCACCGGGCTGGCCCGGCTATTGGTTTCAGAGAACCTGCTGGAGCGGGAAGTCGCGCTTGCCGCTTTCACCACTGCCGACAAGAACGGCATGCCGCTGGTACGTCATCTCGTCAAGAATCGTCTGATCGACAGCAAAGTGATCGCCAAAACCGCCAGTCAGGAATTCGGCTTGCCGCTGCTCGACATTTCGGCGATGGACCCTTCCGCGTTTCCGCTCGGCCAAGTCGACCCCAAGCTGCTGCAAAAGCACAACATGCTGCCCATCCTCAAAAAGGGATACAAGATGTTCCTGGCAGTGTCCGATCCCTCCAACCAGACCGGCATTGATGAAATCAAATTCAATACCGGCAACTCGATTGATCTGATTGTTGTTGAGGATGACAAGCTGCACCAGTTGATCGAGAGTCTGGTCAAAAGCCCTGAAGAAGAAGCCGGCAAATTCGATGATCTGTCCAGCATGGGTCTGGAAGATTTCGACATTGAACTGGTGGATGAAAAAGTCGGCCTCGATGATGACGATGAAGGCGGCGCTGAAGATGAAACACCCATCGTCCGCTTCGTCAACAAACTGTTGGTCGATGCGATGAAAATGGGCGCATCCGATATCCACATCGAGCCCTATGAAAAAATCTATCGAGTGCGTTTCCGCGTTGACGGCATCCTGAAAGAAATCACCCGCCCGCCGCTCAACATTGCCATGCGCATCTGTTCGCGCGTGAAGATCATGTCCAGCATGGACATTTCCGAAAAACGCATGCCGCAGGACGGTCGCATCAAACTGAAACTGTCACGCACAAAATCAGTGGATTTCCGCGTCAACACTTTGCCGACCCTGTGGGGCGAAAAAATTGTATTGCGTATCCTCGATGCCAGCAGCGCACAGCTCGGCATTGACGCACTGGGGTATGAACCCTCGCAGAAACAGCTTTATCTGAATGCGCTGCACCAGCATCAGGGCCTCATTCTCGTCACCGGCCCGACCGGTAGCGGCAAGACCGTATCGCTCTACACCGGGCTGAACATTCTCAACACGCACGAACGCAATATTTCCACTGCGGAAGACCCGGTGGAGATCAACCTTGAAGGCGTCAATCAGGTGGCAGTCAACGTGAAAGTGGGGCTTGATTTTGCTACCGCCCTGCGTGCGTT
>CANCGR010000178.1 GCA_947377625.1 Gammaproteobacteria bacterium
AATGCTCAGCAGTTTTCCTGATGGACGCTCACTAGGTCGTCTCAATGACCTGATTGCCGATGGCAAGGGCGGTGTGTATTTCACCGTGGGTGGCGCCTATTACGTAAATGCAGAAGGAAAGATGAGCGTGGTGGAAGACAAGAACCTGTCTTCCAACGGCATCATGCTGAGCCGTGATGGCAAAACTTTGTATGTGACCAACAACACTGTCGTTATAGCGTTCGATGTTGCGAAGGATGGCACCACCAGCAATCGCCGTGATTTTGTCACGCTTAACGGTGACAATGGTGGTGACGGCATGGCCATCGACAGCGAAGGCCGGCTTTACATCACCGGTGGCAAGGGCATTCATGTTGCATCCGAGAAAGGCGAATACCTGGGTTTGATTCCTACCTTGCGTCGTCCGATCACGCTGGCCTTTTCAGGCGCCGACAAATCGGTGCTTTATGCACCATCAATGGGAGCAGTCGGGCCTGATGGCAAAGTCTGGACCACACCAAAAGGGACTCGCAACGTTGCCATGACGGTGTATCGCATAAAAATGCAAAGTCATGGCTTTGCCGGCAGGCCGAAATAACGCGGGCAAATTTGCACGCTACTGACGGATGAACAACTCAACAGACAAGCACAGACCCTTCTCGCGCAGTATTTCTGCCAGCGGGATTGAACTTACGCCCAAGCAGCAGTCGGATCAGGACTTGCTGGATCAATCCGGCATGGGCGGAGTCTTCTTTACCATCGGTGCCGTAGCGCTGAGCATGGTGGAGCCGCTTATCTGGCAAAAACCTTTGGTTGCCATCGTGTTCCTGTCGTTGTTGGCCGTGATGATGGTGATCAGGCTCTACCTGTACTTCACCTTGCCGTCGATGACCGGGTTTGTGGTGCCCAAGCTTTATATCGGGTGTTTGCTGGGCAATGCAGCCGTCTGGGGTGTCTATGCGGCCTGGATAGTCAGTCTGCCACGCGATTTGAGTGCAAGCGGTGCGATCACCATTACTTTGTCGGCCGGTGCTGCCTGTGGCGGTTCAGTGGCAATGGCGATGGATCTGCGACTCACGCGTGCTTTGTTGATGTGCTATTTCCTGCCGTTGGTGGGTTTCCTGCTGTGGAATTTCTCCAATACCCAATTGCTCACGGTCGGATTTTTGCTGATCGTATTCTGGGTCTACCTTTATCTGCTTTCCAACAAGCAATTCCATGCTTACTGGAAAATGGTGAACAGCACTGAAAAGCTGCGCAAACAGACACAGGAATTGGCAGAAGCGCGCAATGAAGCCATCAAAGCCAACCAGATGCGCGCGGATTTTCTGGCGCACATCAGCCACGAAATTCGCACGCCTATCAACGGCATCATTGGTATCGCCGGCGATCTGGTGGTCAGCCCGCTGGATGACGGGCAGCAGGATCAGGTCAATGTGGTTTTGCAGTCAGGCAAATTGGCCTTGGGCCTCATCAATGATGTAATGGATTTTTCCGACATCCATCACGACTCGGTGATGATCGGGCAGGTAGATGTGGATTTGAGTGATGTCGGCAACGATACCCTCAACGTGCTGGAACCCGTAGTGAGGCCGCGCGGCAATCGCATTGAGTTGATCGACAAACTGCAGGGCAAGACCTGGATCAAGGTTGACCGTTTGCGCCTGCAGCAACTACTGACCAATTTGCTGGCCAATGCCAACAAATTCACGCTGAACGGCCGCATCGAACTGCATATGTATTACCTGCCAGGTCTGCGTCCCGAGCAAAACCTCATTCGCTTTGAAGTGCATGATGAAGGTCCGATCATTACCGCCGTGCAGCAAAAGCAGATTCTGGAAGCCTATCAACAAACCGGCAGGTCGGACCCCAGTGCACGTGGCGCCGGTCTCGGGCTTGCCATCTGCAGCAGGTTGATCAAATTGCTGGGCGGCAGATTGGGCATCAAGAGCGATCTGCAGCACGGCTCCTGCTTCTGGTTTGAAATTCCGTTTGTGCCGGGCGTGCCGGTGGCGAAACACAGACCGACCATCACCAAAGCGGATACGCATCGTCCGGCGGTGGTACTGGTGGTGGAAGACAACCTGATGAACCAGAAAGTCATCATGGCTTATCTCAACAAGCTGCAATATACCTTTGTGAATGCCGAAAGCGGGCAGCAGGCCTTCGATGCCTGCATCCAGCGCCGGCCAACCCATATTCTGATGGATTGTGGTTTGCCGGATATCAGCGGCATGGAAGTCACTCGCCGCATTCGCAAGATGGAGCAGGAACAAGGGCTGCCTCCTTGCATCATCATTGCAGTGACTGCTTATGGCGCCGGCACCATCATCGATGAATGTTTTGCATCCGGCATGAACGACCATCTGCCCAAACCCGTCACCTTGCGCACCTTGCAAAGCATGCTCGACAAATGGAGTTGAGCGCGCAGTTCTGATTCACTGTGCGTCGGCATCGTCAGGGTCAAACTCATCCGGTGGTGAGTCAGACGGAATGCTGTGACGCTCACTGGCCCATTCGCCGAAATCAACCAACTGGCATTTTTTGCTGCAAAAAGGGCGGAACAGTTCGCTCTCGCGCCACGGCACATTTTTGCGGCAAGTGGGGCACTTCACGAGTCTGACAACAGTGCCTGTGCTGTCAGCTGGCGGGGGAGTTGTTTTGTCTTGCATGGGCCAGTTTCTCGTAGCGCTCAAAATGCTCGGCAACCTGCTGCTGCAGATTGGCGAGGTCGCCATTGTTGTGGATGATGTCGGTTGCGTGCGTCAGTCGTTCATTGCGTGGCAGCTGGATTTGCATGATGCGGTGCACCTCGTCTTCGCTGCTGTGGTCGCGCTCGCACGTGCGTTGTATCTGCAGTGTTTCATCGGTATCCACTACCAGAATGCGATCGACCAAGGCATAGGTTTTGCTTTCGATCAGCAGCGGTGCTGCCAGAATCAGCCAGGAACTGCTTGAATCATTGATTCTCCGAATAATAGCGGCGCGAATCAGTGGATGCAGTATCGCTTCGGCCTGATGGCGCGCATGCACATCGGTAAAGATCAGATGGCGCAAGCGTTGCCGTTGCAACGCTCCGTCAGGTGTCAGCAGGTCCTGTCCCAACAAGGCAATCAGTTGCTGCAGTGCAATCGATCCAGGTGCCACCAGGGCGCGACCGATCTGATCGGCATCGATGATCTCAACACCCCGTTCAGCAAACATGTTGCACACGGTAGTTTTACCGCTGCCGATGCCGCCAGTGAGACCAACGATCATGGGTCGCAGCTGCGACATGCTCAAACCAGCAGTGAGTAGAATTTGCTTGTCAGGGTCTGTCCCCACAGCAAGGCAAGGAAGCCGGCACTGGCCAGATAAGGACCGAACGGAATCGGTACATCGCGTTTGTGCCCCTTGAACAGCATCAGACTGATGCCCACGATTGCACCCACCAGTGACGACAGCAGGATGATGATCGGCAGCGATTGCCAGCCAAGCCAGGCGCCGAGCGCGGCCAGTAGTTTGAAGTCACCAAAGCCCATGCCTTCCTTGCCGGTCAGCAGTTTGAAAGCCCAATAGACAGTCCACAGCACCATATAACCGCCCACAGCGCCAAGCACGGCCTCCGGCAAAGGCACCAAGGCACCTTTGAAATTGACCAGCAGGCCCAGCCATAACAGCGGCAAGGTCAAGTCATCGGGCAGCAGCTGATGATCTATATCGATCATCGTCAGTGCGATCAGCACCCAGGTGAATACCAACAGTGCCAGCGTAAGCCACGCGAAGCCGTGATAGGCCACCACCGTGCAACTGAGCACAGCGGTAACAAATTCCATAATCGGGTAGCGCATCGAGATCGGAGCCTTGCAATGTTTGCACTTGCCCTGTTGCCACAAGTAGCTGAACACCGGGATATTCTCCAGCGCTCCGATGCTGTGTTTGCAGTGTGGACAATGCGAGCCCGGCTTGGACAAATTGAAAACATCAAAGCTGTTGCCCGCAATCGACGGCGGCGGCATTTCCAGGAAATCATGGCACTGTATGCGCCAGTCACGTTCCATCATCAATGGCAAGCGGTAGATAACGACATTGAGAAAGCTGCCGATCAGTAACCCGATGATGCCGGCATAGACCAACAGCAATACAGAATGCGTGGCAAAGACTTCAGTAAAGGAACTCATAAGCAAACCTTAAACCACAGCGCCAATTTGGAAGATCGGCATATACATCGCGATCATCAAGCCGCCCACCAATACGCCGAGGATGGCCATGATCAAGGGCTCCATCATCGCAGTCAGACCGTCGACCGCATTGTCCACTTCTGCTTCGTAGAACGTGGCGCATTTGTCGAGCATGGCATCCAGTGCGCCGGATTCTTCACCGATCGACACCATCTGCAGAATCATGATGGGGAAAATCTGGGCGGCGCGTAACGAGTAAGTCAATTGCTGCCCGGTGGTGACATCGTCACGCACTTTCAAAAGGGCGTTGCGATACACCACATTGCCGGTGGCGCCGGCACAGGAGGTGAGCGCATCCGGCAGCGGTACACCGGCAGCGAAAGTGGTAGCCAGCGTGCGAGTAAAGCGTGCGAGCGCTGACGCTATCAGTATCTCGCCGATGATAGGCAATTTCAGCGACAAGCGTTCAACCGCGTTGGAAAACTTTTTCGAGCGGACTCGTGCTTCCTTGAACACAATGACGGCAATGATGATGTTGCCGCCAACGGTCCACCACCAGTCGATCATGAAATCGGAGATGTGCAGCACCAGCAATGTGAACGCCGGCAGCTGAGCGCCGAAGCTTGAGAACGTGGCAGCAAACTGCGGCACCACTTTGATCAGCAGAATCGCCGTCACAATCATCGCGATGCTCACTACTGTGATCGGGTAGTTCATGGCTTTCTTGATTTTGGCTTTCAGTGCTTCCGATTTTTCCTTGTAGGTGGCCAAGCGTTCCAGCATGGTTTCCAGTGCGCCGGATTGTTCGCCGGCTTCAACCAGGTTGCAAAACAGCTCATCGAACTGGCGAGGATGTTTGCGCACAGCATCGGCAAAATTCAAACCTGAACTGACGTCGTCACGAATTTTCAGCACCACTTCGCGCATGCTGGGATTTTCCAGGCCTTCGCCGACGATTTCGAACGACTGTACCAGCGGGATCCCGGCTTTCATCATCGTTGCCAGCTGGCGGGTAAAGATGGCGATGTCCATCGGCTTGATTTTTTTCTTGCCGGCGCCCGCCATGAAGTTGGATTTCTTGGCAACCTTGTCGACGCGGATGCCTTGCTTGCGCAACTGCACTTTCACCGCCGCGATGTTGGCGCCACTGAGTTCACCTTTCATGGAATTGCCTTTGGCGTCCTTGCCGTTCCATTTGAAGACGTCAATTTTTTTACCGGTTGCGGCTGCCATAGCGAGGTCCAGTTGTCTTGGTCAAGAAGTAATACGGTTGGCTTCGGCGAGGCTGGTAAACCCCTGAGCGACTTTCATCAAGGCCGAAGTGCGCAGGTTATTGTAGCCCTCAGTGCGTGCAATATCCGCGATCTGTATCGAAGAAGCATTATCCATGATGGCGCGGGCTATCTTGTCGGTGATGGGCATTACTTGATAGACGCCGACCCGGCCCTTGTAGCCATCGTTGCAGCGCTCACAGCCAACGGCGCCAAACACCTGCAGGTGGGGCAACTGTGCTTCGGTGAAGCCTTCCTGCAGCAGGATGCGCGGTGGCAGGCGCAGCGGTTTCTTGCACGAGCTGCACAATTTACGCGCCAGGCGCTGGGCGATGATCAGTGTTATCGAGGTGGCGAGGTTGTAGGACGGAATGCCCATGTTCATCAAACGCGTCAGCGTTTCCGGCGCGCTGTTGGTGTGCAGCGTCGACAACACCAAGTGGCCGGTTTGCGAGGCCTTGATGGCAATTTCGGCTGTTTCCAGGTCACGAATCTCGCCCACCATCACCACATCAGGGTCCTGGCGCAGAAACGCACGCAGGGCGGTAGCAAAATCAAGCCCCACTTTCACGTTGACTGCCACCTGATTGACGCCTTCAAGGTTGATCTCCACCGGGTCTTCCGCAGTGGAAATATTGCGTTCGTGCGTGTTGAGAATGTTCAGCCCGGTGTAGAGCGA
>CANCGR010000179.1 GCA_947377625.1 Gammaproteobacteria bacterium
AGAGAGCCGCGAATGTCATCCGAAATCATCATTAAATCGAAAGACACGTTCCAGTTCGTCAAGACTGCACGTATTGATCCCGAGAAGAAGGAACTGTCTGTGCGACAGGCCGAATTCGTGGAGATCTATAACCCGTTCAAACAGGAAGATGCCGAAGTGCAGGCAGACCGCTGTCTGGAATGTGGCAATCCTTATTGCGAATGGAAGTGCCCGGTCCACAACTACATCCCCAACTGGCTCAAGCTGATAATGGAAGGCAATATTCTGCAAGCAGCAGAATTGTGCCACCAGACCAATACATTGCCGGAAGTGTGCGGCCGTATCTGCCCGCAAGACCGTTTGTGCGAAGGTGCTTGTACTCTCAACGACGGTTTCGGCGCGGTGACTATCGGCAACATCGAAAAATACATTGTGGATACCGCGCTGGCCATGGGCTGGCGACCAGACCTTTCACACGTCATCCCCACTGGCAAACGAGTCGCTATTATCGGCGCTGGCCCGGCCGGTCTTGGTTGTGCTGACGTGTTGGTGCGCGCAGGTGTGAAGCCGGTCGTGTTTGATCGTTATTCGGAAATCGGCGGGTTGTTAACCTTCGGTATTCCAATGTTCAAGCTGGAAAAAAGTGTCATGCACCAGCGCCGCGAAATTTTTGAGAGCATGGGCATTGAGTTTCGCCTCAATACCGACGTGGGCAAAGACATCAGCTTTCAGCAATTGAATGATGAATTCGATGCCGTGTTCCTCGGCATGGGTACGTACAACGCCATGAAGGGCGGCTTTCCCGGTGAACAACTGGAAGGCGTGTTTGAAGCGCTGCCTTACCTGATCGGCAACACCAATCACCACATGGGCTACAAAGGCAAAGAGTCCTACGTCAGTATGGAAGGCAAGCATGTGATCGTGCTCGGTGGTGGTGATACCGCGATGGACTGCAACCGTACTTCAGTGCGTCAGGGCGCCATCACAGTCACCTGCGTCTATCGTCGTGATGAAGAGAACATGCCTGGCTCCAAACGTGAAGTCGAAAACGCACGGCAGGAAGGCGTGAAATTTGTGTTCAATCGCCAGCCGGTGGAAATTGTTGGCAGCGAAGGCAAAGTCACCGGTGTGAAATTTGTTGAAACCCGCATGGGCCCGCCCGATGCCAAAGGTCGTCGTGTAGCCGAAGAAGTGCCGGGCAGCGAGCAGATTGTGCAAGCCGATGCTGTGTTGGTAGCCTTTGGTTTTCAACCAAGCCCGGCGCCGTGGTTCACTGATTTTGGTATCAAGGTCGATGCACGCGGCCGCGTGGTAGCGCCTGAGCAAGGCGCCTGTGCATTCCAGACTTCGAATCCAAAAATCTTTGCTGGTGGCGACATGGTGCGCGGCGCTGATCTGGTAGTGACTGCAATTTGGGAAGGCCGCAAAGCTGCTGACGGCATTCTCGATTATCTGAAAATATAACAACCACAAGTCTTATTGGGGCGCAGCATGGCTGAATTGAAGAATGACCGCTTTCTGCGCGCCTTGCAGCGGCAACCGGTGGATGTAACGCCGGTGTGGATGATGCGGCAGGCTGGCCGCTACTTGCCTGAATACCGCGAAATCCGCGCCAAAGCCGGCAACTTTCTCAATCTGTGTACCAATCCCGAACTGGCCTGCGAAGTCACGCTGCAGCCGCTGCGTCGTTTCGAGTTGGATGCGGCCATTCTGTTTTCCGACATTCTCACTGTGCCCGATGCGATGGGCTGCGGTCTGTATTTCGGCGAAGGTGAAGGTCCGAAATTTCACAAGCCGGTGCGCACCGAAGCCGATGTGGCGGCCTTGCCCGTCATCAATGCTGAACGCGATCTGCCTTATGTGATGAATGCAGTGAAGCTGATTCGCCGTGAGCTGAATGGTTCAGTGCCATTGATCGGTTTCTCGGGCAGCCCGTGGACCATCGCCACTTACATGGTGGAAGGCGGCGGCAGCAAGGACTTCGCTATCATCAAAAAAATGCTGATGGCGACGCCAGCGGTGCTGCACGCGCTGCTCGACAAAATCGCGCTGTCAGTCATCGATTATCTGAATGCGCAGATTCGCGCCGGCGCGCAGGCCGTGCAGATTTTTGATACCTGGGGCGGCGTGTTGAGTCCGCATGCCTACAAGGAGTTCTCGCTAAGTTACATGCAGAAAATTATTGCCGGGCTGCAAAAAGAAAATGAAGGGCGCAAAGTGCCGGTGATTGTGTTCACCAAAAATGGCGGGCTGTGGCTCGAAGCCATTGCCGATATTGGTGCTGATTGTGTCGGCCTCGACTGGACCATCGACATCGGCTCAGCGCGCGCCCGCATCGGTGACAAAGTCTCACTGCAAGGCAACATGGATCCTTCCACGCTGTATGCGCCACCAGCGCGCATCCGCGAAGAAGTCGCGTTGATTCTCAAACAATATGGCAACGGTGCCGGCCACGTGTTCAATCTAGGTCACGGTATTCATCAGCATGTGAATCCGGATAATGCCAAGGCTTTCATTGATTGCGTGCATGAGCTGTCGGCCCGGTATCACGAGTGAGATAAGCGATGCGTCGGAAGCTCACCAATGGTCATGCTTTCGTCGCTCTGGGTGCAAACCTGCCAAGTGACCTTGGCAATCCTGAAGATACTTTGCGCCGTGCGATGGCGGCGTTGATTCCGCTCTCCAAGCATTTGCCGGTAATTTCCGGCATTTATGAATCTGAGCCCAAAGACTGCCCGCCCGGCTCACCACTGTATCTCAATGCGGTTGTTGCGCTGCTGCCATTGGCAGGTGAGGAGCCGCTGTCGTTCCTGCATAAATTGCAGCACATTGAAAACGTCTATGGGCGCATCCGCACTGGCCTCGTGAATGAGGCGCGCACGCTTGACCTTGATCTGCTCGCTTTCGGCGATGCAGTATCCAATACAACGGAACTGACCATCCCGCATCCGCGCGCACATGAGCGCCGCTTCGTGCTGCAACCGTGGATGGAGATTGCCGGTGCCGACTGGCTCTTGGCTGGTCGCACACTGGCGCAGTGGTTGATGGATTGCCAGGACCCACCCTTGGGCCGCTTGCCGGACTAGCAAGAAAAAAACGGAGTCTGTCGTTGTGAAGTCATCTGATGGTGATAGATTGCACTGACGCACATGGAAGGGGACGCGAATGACAAGCAAATTGACCTGTCTGTTGTTACTGATGCTGTTGCAAGCTTGTGCTGCCCACGTCAAAAAACCGGTGTCAGTGGAGGCTCATGCCAGTGCCGTGAGTCTGCAAGGCATCGATGCGAGTGCAGAACTGTTCGGAGATCGCCCGGTTATTCCGTCAACCGACCAGTTGCTTGCGCTGAGCGAACAGCAGCAAGCCGAGTTCATCGCCTTTCTCAATAGTCCCCTCACCCAAAGCGTGCCTATGTATCAGCGGGTAGCGGATTATCTGGTCAATATCACCAGTGCTTTCAATTATCAGGGCGAAACGCTGACCGCTGCTTCAGCCTTGCAAGCAAGAAGCGGCAATTGCCTGTCATTGGCGCTGTTGACTACTGCGCTTGCAGATATGGCGAATGTGAAAATTGGCTACCAACTGCTGGATGACTTGCCCGTGTACGAGTATTACGGCTCGATCATCGAAAAAGGTGTGCATGTGCGCTCATTGTTGTATGGGCCACAATCCACTGCCGATGCTGAAAATGCTTCACGCCACACCATACTGAAAGTGGATTATTTCCCCAGCGGCAACCGCCGTCTGGTTGCCAATCTTGCCAGAAATAGCTTTATTGCCATGTACTACACCAACCATGCTGCTGAAGCGTTGATCAGCGCTGATTTGGATACAGCCTACTGGTATGTGCGTGAATCATTGGTATTTGCGCCTGCCAATGCCGAGGCAATCAACATGCTGGCGGTATTGCACAAGCGCAAAGGCAATGTTGCTGTTGCCGAGCAGCTTTATCGCTATGGCATCGCCCATGCTGACAACAAACTCAGCATACTGAAAAATTACAAAGTGCTGTTGGAGAATGCCAATCGTCATGAAGAAGCTGCAGCCATTGGGTTACAGCTGGCTGCGCTGGATGATCCCAGTCCGTTCAACTGGTTGCAGCAGGCCAGATCTGCCTATGAAGCTGGCGATTTTTCAGCAGCCATTGGTTACTACAATCGCGCACTCAAATTGGCGCCTTACCTGCATCAAGCCTACGTGGGAATAGCGATATCGTTGCATGAGCTTGGCGATGACGAGGCGGCCCGGAGATCTTTGCAGCAAGCCTTGGCGATTGTGTACAAGCCGTCCACCAAAGTGCGCTATGAAGCCAAATTGGCTGCACTTTCGCATTAAAAAAAACCCGGCAGAGCCGGGTTTGGAAGATGACGTAAAAAACGTCACAAGTGATTTGACAGCTTTCGGGGAGACCAATACAACATGGAGCTATGGTAGTCATTCCCCCGCCAGCATTCTGAGAACCGCGTCACTCAAATTACGAAAGACAGTGACCGGCTTCACAGATTTCTATCTTGGATCTCAATCTTAGATCTCAACGGTCAGATCAAAGCCTTCGTCATTCAGGTTGAAATTGCCGTCTTTTACCGCGTACAGCCATTTGGAAGATTTGGCCATGCCACCCAGCGGGTACAGATGCACCTGGTTGATGCCGCACTGTGGATCATTGGCCTGGTAGTTGGCCAAGTCGCGGGTCAGTTTGTCGGGCATGCGGGTGGTCAACAGTTTGGTGATGTTGGCAGCCTGACGAGTGATGATGCGCATGGAAGGGCCGATGCCGCAGGCCGTGGCGTGGGCCAGCAAGGTTTTGATTGTGGCCAAGCCCGGTAAGCCGATATGGATCGGCAGCGTGTTGCCTTCAGCGCGAATGCGTTTGTCCCACTCAATGATCGGCTCGGCTTCAAAGCAGAATTGGGTGGTGATGTACATGTCGATACCGTGCTCTTTGGCGTAGGCATTTTTTTCCAGCAGTGCTTTGGTGACTTCTTCCGGTTTGATGTCTGGTGAACCGTCGGGATGGCCCGCCACGCCCAGTTTCTTGATGCCGTATTTCTGGAACAGGTTGGTGCGCAGGATCTGCATGGAGTCAGAGAAATCGCCGACCGGGGTGGTCACACCACCACCGATCAACAGTGCTTCATCAACTTGGGCTTCGGCCTGCAGGATTTTCAAATTTTCTTCGAAGAATTTCAGGTTCGGAATCGAGCGCGCAGCGAAGTGCGGCACTGGTTTCATGCCTTCGGAGGACAGGCGTTTTACCGTGGCAACGGTGTCGTTGAAATCGGAGCCGGGCAGGAAGGTAACGAAAACTGTGGTGCCGGGACGCAGCAGGTCGCGGAAGTTTTCAATTTTCTTGGCCCCGCCGGGGGTCACTTCCACAGAGCAGTTATCGAGGAACTTTTTGATATTGTCGATTTCGTTGGCCACAGCGTGCTACCTATGTTGAGGAAAAAGTGGGCGCATTCTAGCCGTGAGGGCGCAGTGGGTAAACCAAACCGGGTGGTTCGGCGGCAAATTCAGGCTCAGACCGGCGTCAGGGACAGCTTTTCGAGCCGAAAATCGAAGGAATCGGCGCCAATGCTGCAGTAGATATGGCGTTCGGACACGGTCAGGCTCAGCGTCAGCCGTCGTTCCAGCCGTTTGACCAGCTGGGCCAGCACGTCGCGGTCGAGCTCATACAGTTCAATGGATTCTGCTTTGTAGATGCCGGCATCGCGCAGTTTGCTGACCAACTGGCGAGCGTCCTTGTGGCAATAGACCACAACACGCGGCGCGGCTTTGCTGGCCTGATGCAAACGCTCTGCGGTGGGCGTGCCGATTTCCACCCACAAGGTCAGCGCGCCGGTGAGGTCACGCGAAAACAGCGTCGGTTCATCACGATCAGCCAAGCCTTTGGAAAAGCTGATGCCTTCCTGGTATTCCAGGCAGTAAGCCAGCACACGCGCCAGAAAATAATCCGCTGCTTCCGACGGATGCTGCGCTGCACGAATCTCCAGCGTTTGATAAAGGTTGCGATCAGCATCTGCCAGCTCAACGGTGAACACATACATGGTGGCGCCAATAGCCATAGTTGCCTCGCTTACTGCACAAATTGGTGAATGGCAC
>CANCGR010000180.1 GCA_947377625.1 Gammaproteobacteria bacterium
TCACCTCGTTGCGGCTGCTGATATTGCGCGAGCCGACCTTCAGTGAACGGCACATTCGGCCCCAGCAGGGTTTTGTTGATCAGCAATACATCACCCGGCCAGATGGTGGGTTCCATCGAACCGCTTGGCACCGGGCTCCAGTCGGCGATGGCGGTGCGGAAAAATACCATGCCGAGCAGAATGAAAATAAAAGCGCGATTGTCATTGAATATTTTTTTCATGGACGCATTACTCCGTTAACGAGAGAGACAAACGACGGGCCAGCACCGGCTCGGCTGAATGTAGCAACCTTTGCTCGCCTCTCACCACCGCAATATCCCTCTCATTCATCTATAATTCAGAAATGATTTCAATTTACGACATTATGCTGCTGATACCGTTTGGGTTGGCAGCCATGTACTGGTGGCACACCAGTCAGCAGAAAAGCGTAGCGGTGGCTGCAGCCCGCAACTATTGCCGTGAACGCAATCTGCAGCTGCTCGACGAATCACTGGTGTTCCAGAAATTCCGCTTCGAGCGCAACCTGCACCAGCAGCGCTTCCTGTGTCGCGTCTACGAATTTGATTACTGCCCCGATGGCAACGACCGCAAGACCGGCGAGATCGTGCTGACCGGTTTTCGCGTGCTACGGGTAATCGTGCAAAGTGATGTGCTTGATATAACCCAGTATTAAGCGGGTTTTGGTATCAGTGCGTCGTCAAGCTCACTGGCACGCAGTCGCGCGGGACGATTGCTGATGCGCGCGAAATAATCACGAAATTCGGTGCGATCCGGCAATGTCTTGAACTGCAGGCCATAACCGATGTGCGAGCCCACATAAACATCCGCCGCAGTGAATTTGTCACCAGCGATATAAGTATGAGCGCTCACCGCCTGCGCCAGGGTTTCCACCACCAGCGCCAAACTGCCATAACCCACCATGCGCTCTTGTTCCGGTTTTGGGATGAAGCCCAGCATCTGGTTGCTGATGGCCGCTTCCATCGGCCCGGCCGCAAAAAACATCCAGCGATAATATTCCTGTCGTTCGGCCGGTGGCGGCACCAGGCCGGCAGCGGGAAACACTTCTGCCAGATACGCGATGATGGCGGCTGTTTCCGTCACCACCTTGCCTTTGTGTTTGATGGCCGGCACTTTGCCCATCGGATTGATGTCGGTATAAGGCGCCGATTTCATCTGCAGGCCATAGGCCACAATCTCGGTTTGATAAGGCACAGCCAATTCTTCCAGCATCCAGCGCGCGATACGGCCACGGCTTTGCGGATTGGTATAAAAAATCAGGTCACTCATAGATTGCCCTCCCTTGAGCTGTTTTTTGTTTTATGCAGAAAAATTTCCGGCTTTTTCTCTACCAGATACTGCTCTCGGTAAATCGAGATGAACGCCATCAATACTGCCATCAGGATCGGGCCAACAATCAAGCCGGTAAAACCATAGACGTTGACGCCACCCAACATGCCGCAAAAAATCAGCAGCACCGGCATGCCGGCTTCTTTGCCGATGAACAGCGCCTTGATGACGTTGTCACTCAGACTGATCATGATCAAGCCCCACAGAATCACAAAAATTCCCCAAGGCACTGAGTCCGACATGACGAACAAACCCAATGGCAACCAGATCAGGCCGCCACCGACTACCGGCACCATGCCGGCAACGCCCGTTAACACGCCGAACAACACTGCCAGCGGCACGCCCGCGATCCAATAACCGATGATCGCCAACACGCCCTGTGCGACCGAAGTCAGCAGGGCACCACGGATCACGGCAGTAGTCGTCATGTAAATGCGTAGTGCTACTGATTCGGCCTGCTCGCGTTTCATGGGAATGATCGAAAACAACCATTGCAAAAAGCGCTCGCCATCGCGGAAGCAAAAGAACATCAGCACCACAATCAAGGTCAGATTAACCACAGCCAGCAAGATATTGCGGGCGGTGGCGGCGCCAAGATCGGCCAGCTTCAGACTGAGGGCATCAGTATTGTTCAGCAGGAATTGCTGCGGGTCGAACTGCGCCAATGCCGGATTGCTTTGCAGATAGCTGCGCAATTGCGCCCAGTTGGTTTGCATCCACTGCGGCAACAAGGTCAGCACATCGCCGTGGGCTCTGGTACTCAGATCCGATATCCAATGACTGACAGTGGGATACAGTTGCGCCGACTGCGCTATCACCACCCAGAACAAGGCCACTACCGGCAGCAACACCAGCAGCGATACGCCGGTGGTAAACAACAAAGCGGCGCTGGTAGTGCGCCCCGCCATGCGTGTTTGCAACATGCGATAGGCAGGCCAGAACACCAGCGTCAGCGACACTGACCAGATGATGACACTGGAAAACAGCGAAAGAATCAGCAGCAGCTGGTAAAGCAGAAAGGCAAATACGCCAAAGAAGAACCAACGGAACAAACGCAGCTTCTCAGTAGCATCCGCTTGCGGATTGGAGGGTTCTTGCTGCTCACTCATGACTGGTTCCGTTGTAGAGGAAACAGCATGAGTATAGCTGAGCGGACCTGTTACGTAAGTATCACACCGCCCGCTTGCAGCACTATTGCGCAGCAGGCGCTTCCCAACCGCCGCCCAGTGCCTGAAACAGGCCGACCGATGCATTGAGTTGCAACAGCTTGCTGTCGAGCCAGGAATTGCGTGCAGTGAACAAGGTGTTCTGGCTCTGCAGCATGGTCTGGTAATCGGTCACCCCTTCCGAATAGCGGGCCTGAGCCTCCCGAAATGATTCTTCCGCCGCACTGAGATTGTTGAACGCGGTGTTGTTCTGGGACTCCAGCAACTGGATGTTGCTCAACAGCACTTCAATATCGTTGAAGGCTCCGAGCACCGATTTGCGATAACTGCCAAGATTGTTTTCCAAAGTTATTTTGGCTTGGTCGATATTGCGGAAGCGCTGACCATTGTCGAGCAATGTTTCCACCAGACTGGCAGTAATCGTCAGCGAACTGGTGGGAGATGACACCAGTGTGCTCAGCGAGGTGCTGCTGGCACTGCCGGCTGCGGTGAGGCTGATCTGCGGAAACAGGCTATTGCGCACGATCGTGAGGTTGGCATTCGAACTTTTCAGGGTCGCTTCGGCCAACACCAGATCAGGACGGCGGCGCAACAGTTCCGAAGGTATGCCAGGCTGCACAGTCGGCACCTTGATATCGAGCAGGCTGTGGGTGTTGACGTTGTAGCCCTGCACACTGCGACCTTGCAACAGTGCCAGTGCTGCGCGCGCCGACAAGTCGTTCTGCTGCAAAGAGCGCAAGCTGTTGCGCGCATTTTCAATAGTGATCTGCTGTTGCAAGGCTTCAATTTGCACGGCAACGCCAGCATCAACGCGAGCCTTGGCAATGGCACCGATGGCTTCGGCATTGGCCAGGTTTTGCTGGGCAGCCACGACCTTGTCACGAGTCAGCAGCAACTGGAAATAGGTGGATGCAGCAGTTCCCAGAGTTGTCAGCGCCAGGTTGCCCGCTTGCGCCACACGACCGGCATAATCAGCCTGTGCCTTGTTGTAATTGGCCGGCTTGCTGAGAATGTCGCTGTAAGTAAATCCGGCGTTCAAAGTCAGCGGCTGATTGGGGCCGGTAGACTTGTCACCCAACAACGGTGAGTTGCGCACTTCCGACGTGACCGCACCGGTTCCTATTGTCACCAAGGGAGTCGGCAACAAATTGTAGCCGGCTTCCCGCAGGCTGATCTGCGCAGAATCCAGATTGCGTTTGACGTTGGCCAGATCAAGATTGCGCTCTTGCACATTGCTGATCAGCGAGCTGAGTTCCGGATCGGAGAAATTGTTCCACCAGTCGCTCTTCGGCCACATTGGCGCCTGCGCATTCACAGGAGCTTCCCAACCTGCGGGAATGTCAGCAGCTGGCAGCGGGGGCACAGTGCCTACGCAGCCATTCAACAAAAACGGGACGGCGATCAATAGCCCGACCTTGGCAACAGTTTTCGGATTCAATACAGGATTCATTGTCTTTGCATTACTCATAACTATTCGTTCGCCAACGCGACTACCGGGTCCATCCGCGAGGCATTGCGGGCCGGGTAAAATCCGAAAAGGAGTCCAATGGCCGTGGCACAGGAGAAAGAAAGCACGGCTGGCTGGATGGAAAAATGTACGGGCAAACCAAAGGCAGGCGCGACAACACCCAAACCCAGGCCCAGCAAGACACCCAGTATGCCGCCCACGCCCGTAACCACGATGGCCTCAGACAGAAACTGGCTCATGATGTCGAACTGGCGTGCACCCGTGGCCATACGTATACCGATTTCACGCGTACGCTCGGTCACCGACACCAACATGATATTCATGACACCAATGCCACCCACCAACAAGGAAATGGCTGCGATGCATCCCATCAGCAACGTCAGTGTTTTGCTGGTGGATGAAAGTGTTTCCAGCATTTCGGAGGCGTTGAAAATGCGGAAGTCTTGCGAGCCGTGGCGCGCCACCATGAACTGGATCAGATTTTGCTGAGTCTCTTCGATTTTGTTCACATCCTTCGCATAAACACCGATGTTGCGTGCAAACTTCTGGCCCATCAGACGCAGCGAACCGGTTTTGAAAGGAATATAGATCACATCGTCCTGATCCTGTCCGTTGGCCGACGATCCTTTCTTGGTCAGTACGCCAATCACCTGGAACGGTATGTTCTTGATCAGGATGTACTCACCCAGCGGATTGGTGCCGTCCTGAAACAGCTGATCTGCCACTGTCTGTCCCAATATTGCCACCGTGGTGTATTTTTCGTTGTCTTCCTCGGTGAAAAATACCCCTTGTGAAAGTTTCCAGCCGCGCGTTTCCGGCAGCGTCGAACCTGTGGCCGTCACCTGGGTCGAATAATCCCTCTTCCGGTAGCGCACCGTGTAGTTGCTCTGCAGCTCAGGCAAGGTACCCAGCACATTGGGCACGTTGTCCATGATGGCAACGGCATCATCGAAGGTGAGCGTGGATGGCAGATTGCGTCTTTGCGACTCATCCCTGGCCGGTTGCAGGTTCATCATATTGGTACCGATGGAACTGATGCGGTCCACAATCTGTTGCTCGGTTCCCTCCCCGATGGCCAGGATAAGCACGACCATCCCGATACCAATTACGATGCCCAACAAAGTCAGAAAGGTGCGGAACACATTGGCGCGCAGCGAACGCATCGCCATGCGGGTGGCCTCACCGATACTTGCCAGCAATGCAGCTTCCGTCCGGCTGAGAAACAAGTCGCGTAATTTGTCATTGTTCTTTGGATTAACAGCCTCGGGAGCAGAACCCCCGTCATTGATCACCTGACCATCGCGGAATTCGATGACACGATCCGCATTCTGGGCCACTTTGGGATCGTGGGTGATGATGATGACCGTGTGACCGTCGCGAGCCAGTCTTTCCAGCAGGGCGAGCACTTCCTTGCCACTTTCCGAATCAAGCGCTCCCGTGGGCTCATCGGCCAGAATGATCTTGCCGCCGTTCATCAGGGCTCGCGCGATCGAGACACGCTGTTGCTGACCTCCTGACAATTGGGTCGGGCGATGATCCATGCGTTCACCAAGCCCCAACGAGGTCAGCAAGGCTTCCGCGCGCTGATGGCGTTGGGAGGTGGTTTTGCCGGCATAAATGGCGGGGATTTCCACGTTTTCGAGCGCAGACGAACCGCCAAGCAGGTTGTAGCTCTGGAACACGAAGCCGAATGCTTCGCGTCGCAGCCAGGCCAGGTCATCGTTGTCAAACGTCTCGATATTGCGCCCGCCAAACAGGTAAGTGCCTGATGACGCCCGATCAAGGCAGCCGAGGATGTTCATCATCGTCGACTTGCCGGAGCCGGACTGGCCCATGATCGCGACAAACTCCCCCGGATAGATCTTGAGGTTGATGCCGCGCAGCGCATTTACCACGACGCCGCCACCAGTGACAAAGGTACGGCGGATGTCGCGCAATTCAATTAGAGGAATGGCTTCCATGGATCAGAACCTGCCGCCGCCGGGGAAACCACCACCACCACCGGGGAAACCACCGCCAGGGAAACCATTGCGGTTGTTGTTCTGGTTGTTATTGGTGGTAGTACCTGGCGCATTGGGCTGGAT
>CANCGR010000181.1 GCA_947377625.1 Gammaproteobacteria bacterium
GGCAAGATGGTGGCTGAAGATCCGACCTTTCGTGTTGAAACAGATATCGACTCCGGTGAGATCATCCTCAAAGGCATGGGTGAATTGCATCTGGACATCAAAGTAGACATTCTGAAGCGTACCTACGGCGTTGAACTGGTAGTCGGCCAGCCACAGGTGGCTTACCGCGAAACCATCACCCGCGAAGTCGAAGACAGCTATACCCACAAGAAACAATCCGGTGGTTCAGGGCAGTACGGCAAGATTGACTACATCATCCGTCCAGGCGAGCCCAACTCCGGCTTTACCTTTGTTACTTCGGTAGTGGGCGGCAGCGTTCCCAAGGAATTCTATCCAGCCGTTGAAAAAGGTTTCAGACTGATGATGTCAACCGGTGTCCTGGCTGGCTTCCCGGTGTTGGACGTTGAAGTCGATCTGACCGACGGTGCCTTCCACGCCGTTGACTCCTCGGCCATTGCGTTTGAAATCGCGGCCAAAGGTGCCTTCCGTCAAACCATGCCCAAAGCCGGCCCGCAATTGCTGGAGCCGATCATGAAAGTAGACGTTTACAGCCCGGAAGATCACGTCGGTGACGTGATTGGTGACTTGAACCGTCGTCGCGGCATGATCCTGGATCAGGAAAAGAACCTTACCGGTGTGCGTATCAAAGCCAACGTGCCGCTTGCCGACATGTTCGGTTACATCAGCACCCTGCGCACCATGACGTCAGGTCGCGGTCAGTTCTCGATGGAGTTCTCGCACTACTCGCCATGCCCAAATACTGTCTCTGAAGCTGTTATTGCCAGAGAGAAAGAGAAGAAGGCTGCGGCGGCCAAAAAGTAAGCTTTTTGACGTGCTATTACCTGGCCCTGCCCGTGAAAACGGGCGGGGCTTTTTTTTATGTAAGGTGCGCACCCGTGCTTTTCTGGCAGGGAACACTTAACATTGTCCGATTGCAGATATCAGGATTACCCCATGCCCGGCTTGCTTCCCAATGTAGACCCAGACGGTCTACTCGAATATTCAGTTGTCTATACCGATCGCGCCCTCAACCACATGTCACAGTCCTTTCAAGGCGTGATGCGTGATTGCTCTGCGCTGCTCAAAGAGGTTTATCAGGCCGACGGCGTTGCCATCGTGCCAGGCAGCGGCACCTTTGGCATGGAGGCAGTAGCCCGCCAATTTGCCACGGCGCAAAAGTGTCTGGTGATCCGCAATGGCTGGTTCTCCTATCGCTGGACCCAGATTCTGGACATGGGGCGGATTGCGTCGGAATGCACAGTGCTCAAAGCACGCCAGGCCAAGGATGAAACCCAGTCCCCATTCGTGCCTTGCCCGATCGAAGAAGTCGTTGCCACCATCAAGTCGCAGCAACCGGCAGTAGTGTTTGCGCCGCATGTGGAAACATCATCGGGCATGATGCTGCCGGAATCCTATATGCGTGCGCTGGCTGATGCTGTGCATGAAGTCGGCGGCCTGCTGGTCATTGACTGCATCGCCTCCGGCACCATCTGGCTGGACATGAAACAACTTGGTATTGATGTGCTGATCAGCGCGCCGCAAAAAGGCTGGAGCGCATCGCCCTGCTGTGGGCTGGTAATGATGAGCACGCGCGCATTGGAGCGCACTCGCGCTACCACCAGCACCAGCTTTGCCTGCGATCTCGGCAAATGGCTGCAGATCATGGAGACCTATGAAAAAGGCGGCCATGCTTATCACACCACTATGCCCACCGACAGCCTGCGCATATTCCGGGATTTGATGCGGGAAACCCAAGCCTTGGGTTTTGCCAACTTGAAGCAGCAGCAATTGGAGTTGGGTAACAAGGTGCGTGCGCTGATGGAAAGCAAAGGCTTTGCCAGTGTTGCGGCCGAAGGCTTCAAGGCGCCGGGTGTTGTCGTCAGCTTTACCAGTGATGTTGATCTGCAGAACGCTTCCAAGTTTCTCGCGCAGGGTTTGCAAGTGGCGACCGGTGTGCCCTTGCAGTGCGATGAGCGGGCTGATTTCAGAACCTTCCGCGTTGGCTTGTTTGGCCTCGACAAATTGCAGAACATCGACCGCACGGTGGCGCAATTGGCAACGGCGTTGGACAAAGTTATCTGACAGGTCTTCTGAACTTGGCTTTCTGAATTATCAGTAGTCAACGCCAAGTCTTGCTTTGATGCCGGTGTCGTATGCGTGTTTGAGGTTCTTCACTTCGCTTACGGTATCCGCCAGTTCCCGCAGCGCTGTGCCACCACCACGCCCGGTAACGATGACGCTCAGCTGGGGTGAGCGTTGACGCAGGGCATTCAGCACCACGGCTTCGTCGAGAAATTTGTAGGCGAGCATGTAGGTAAGTTCGTCCAGCAACAGCACATCCAGTGTTGGGTCTTTCAACATATCGTCAGCGGCCAGCCAGGTGCGGTGCGCGGCGGCTTGGTCAGCAGCAAAATTCTGCGTGTCCCAAGTGAAGCCGGTGCCCATCTGTACCAACGGAATCTCCGGGTAGCAGTCGCGCAACAGCAGTTCTTCGCCGGAGGCCTGCGTGCCTTTGATGAACTGCACCACCGCCACTTTTTGGCCATAGCCCAGTGCGCGAAAAATCATGCCGAAGCCGGACGTGGTTTTGCCCTTGCCATCGCCGGTGAGCAGCACGACTACACTCTGCTCGTGGGACGCCCGTTCTATACCGGCGTCGACACTGGCTTTTTGCAGGGCCATGGTCTTGTTGAATTTGTCAGCTTGCATCGGAATCCTGGAGCGCAGATGAAGCATCGCCGGCATCGGCTAAGGTTGCAGGTGGAATATCGTCAGGCGTTTCCAGACTTAGGCGCCCCAGTTTGCCGGTGCGCAGGTCATTGATGATGACTTCACCGGCCTTGGTGTAATCGATGCCGGCCTTGGTAAGGCAGCCGCGCTTTTTGCCAATGGCTTCCAGATAGGCCAGCGGCTGCAAACCTGCCGGCTCAATGCCGTAGCGCTCCTTCAAGGCTCTCGGGTAGCGCTCCTGCATAAACTGGACGGCAAACAGTCCGACATCGCCCAGCTCGATCGCGGTGTTGCGAATGGCGCCACTGGCGGCCAGACGGTAGGCCGCCTGCTGGTCTTCCAGCTTGGGCCACAGGATGCCGGGTGTATCCAGCAGCACCAGATTTTCGCCTAGCTGGATTTCCTGACGGGCCTTGGTGACCGCAGGTTCATCGCCCACCTTGGCAATCTTGCGGCCTGCCAGCAGGTTGATCAGGGTCGACTTGCCGACATTGGGGATGCCGACAATCATCAAACGGTTGGCGCGGCTGGCTTTGCGCTCCAGCTTGGAGGTACTGCGGCGCAACAGGATTTTGAGGTCGGTGGCGTCCTCCTTTTCAAACATCATGCAGGGGATGCCTTGGGCTTCGTAAAAGGCCAGCCAGCGTTTGGAAA
Organism: Gammaproteobacteria bacterium; assembly: GCA_947377625.1. Taxonomy (GTDB): domain Bacteria; phylum Pseudomonadota; class Gammaproteobacteria; order Pseudomonadales; family Pseudohongiellaceae; genus CAILUG01. The sequence goes on from CANCGR010000181.1 coordinate 3,385, forward strand.
CCGCTGGGTCGGCGAGGTCTGCCTTGTTGAGCACGCGTAGCCGCGCTTTGTTGCCTATCAGGCTGTTCAGCAAGGGATTTTCGCTGGCGTAGGGCAGGCGGGCATCGACAATTTCCAGCACGCCATCCACCTGCTGCAGAGCTAAGGTAATGTCCTTGCGGGCCTTGTGCATGTGGCCTGGATACCAACCAATGGTCATGATTACTCCTTGTACTAGTGAACAGTTGTTATTTTAGTCGCTAACCCCGATATTCCTTAGTGTTATCCATTGTTACGAGTGCCAGGAAATCAGGTTATGACAGTCGCAGACAGCATCACCCAGAAAGTGCAGCAGGCACTTAACCCCACTCATCTGCAATTGGAAAACGAAAGTCACATGCATTCCGGGCCGCGTACTGACAGCCATTTCAAACTGGTGGTAGTGGCGCAACAGTTCCAGGGCATAAGCAAAGTGAAGCGGCATCAGCAGCTGTACGGGCTTCTGAAAGCGGAGCTGGAGGGGCAGGTGCACGCACTGGCCTTGCATCTGTATACGCCGGCAGAGTGGCAGCAAGCTTCGGTTCCAGTCTCGCCATTATGCTCCAGTAAAAAATAACAATATCAAATAGATACAATTAATTCTTAATAAAAAACATTAGTTAAGTTTCAAGCAAGCTTCCTGCTCCGGGGTGGGTGAGGGGGTGTGTTATCATGGTGCCCAAAATATCCGTGGCTAATAGCAAGGCCTTCAATTTACCTACTAGCAAAGACCTACGTTAACCATGATGTCGACAAGTAACAAACAACGACATGCGCTCTTGATGCACACGCTGCTGGCAGCAGCCATGGTGGCCGGGGCTTATCATTTGAAAGCACCGCAACCGTCACAAGCCTTGAAGCCAACCTTTACCATCCGCCCCTTAAGTGACTATCACATCCCCGAGCCTTCGGTAGTCGTGCTTCCTGATTTTGCTGCCATTCATGACATTGAACTCAAGAAGCAGGCATTCTTTGATTTCCTGCAGCCCTTCATTGATGCCAAGAATGCCGAAGTGCGCAAACAGCGTCTGCGCTTGCAGCTGATCGTGGCCAGGATCAAGGTCGGCGTTGCGCTGGGTCATGATGACAACGTGTTCCTGTGGGACCTGGCTCGCAAATACGAGATGAAGACCGATGACCTGCATGAGCCTGGTTTCCTCGACCGTATGACGCACAGGGTCGATGTATTGCCGCCGTCACTGGTGTTGGCCCAGGCTGCCAATGAGTCGGGCTGGGGCACCTCCCGCTTCGCCCAAGAGGGCTATAACTTTTTTGGACAATGGTGCTACACCGAAGGTTGTGGGCTCGTGCCCGGCAGTCGCCGTTCGGATGCCAGCCATGAAGTCAAAAGTTTCAACAGTGTGGCCGATGCCGTGAATGCCTATTTCCGCAATCTGAATACCTTTCCCAGCTACCAGGATTTGCGCTTGATCAGGCAGGAGCTGCGGCAGGATTCCAAGCCTATCGACGGCATCTCGTTGACCGAAGGGCTGGTCAAATATTCGGAACGCGGTGAAAAGTACATTCAGGATCTGCAGGCGGTGATTTACAAAAACAACCTGTTGGCGCGCGACAAGACTCTCTATCCCTGATCAGCCGTCCGGCAAGGCCGGGTTGAACCAGGGCACTGAAAACCAGTAGTAACGCCCATCGCGGCCGGGTGCCGTGCAGTTATAACGAAACCTTCTGCCATTGTGCTCGGTAAGGCTGCTAACCCGGTATTGCTGAGCAGCGGCATCCACCACTTCTACTTTCATCGGCTGGTCATTGACGAAGCAGGAAAGTGCGTCGAACCGGTAAGCGCCATTGAAATCCAGCACCGCGCTTGGCTTTTTGCCGGAGGTAAGCGGACTGTCCGGCTCAGTGATGCTGACATTGAAGGCCAGACTTTTCACTTTGGGAGCAAAGGTGCGAAGCGGCGCATAGACCCCTGAGAATGGAAAGCGGGGCAGGGCTTCGAAGTCTGACGATGCATTGATTGGCCCGGAGTGCTGGGCCATGCCGATATAGCCCAGTCTGACCAGCAACTGTTTGATTTCCGGGTTGTACTCGCCGTAGGGATAGGCATGGATCTTATGGCTCTGTCCGGTTTCCTGCAGGATCTTTTGTTCGGAGTCGACGATTTCCTGTTCGATTCGTTTCAGCCAGGCAGTGCTTTCTTCCCCCGGGTTGCGCGTGAGGAAATAGGGATGACTGACGCTGTGATTGGCGAGAGTGGCGCCAGCCTTACCCATTTCACGCAATTGATCCCAGTTGGTGTAGAGCTTGGCGTTGCTGCCGATCAGGCCGGATGGCACAAATACAGTGAAGGGCCAGCCGTATTCGCGCAGCAACGGGAACGCCGTCTTGTAGACGGAAATATAGGCGTCATCGAACGTAATGGCGGCGGTCTTGTCAGGCAAGGGCGTATGCTGCTTGAGAGCTTTGAGAATGTCGGGCAGCGGCAAGACCGTGAACTTGTTGTCGCGCAGATATTCCATATGTTCGCGAAATTCATCGGCTGTCACGCTGGTTGAGCGTGGCGTGGTACTGCTGATATGGTGATATTGCAGGACAACGGCCTGGTTGTCGGCGTTTTGCGCCATTAATGGCTGGCTGGATGACAAGAAAACAATAACTGATAAAAACAGGCTTAGACGAAGCAAACGTGACATAAG
>CANCGR010000182.1 GCA_947377625.1 Gammaproteobacteria bacterium
CAGCGTATTCGGCGGCTTTTTGGTAATGCATATTGCCGGTTTGGTGGTTTCAGCCAGCAAGATCAATGGCAAACGTAATTGATACAGGTACTGGTGTAGTCAATGGCAGAAACAGCAGAAGCAAACGCGAATGAACTTTCCGCTGCGGCACATGGAGAGCATGCAGCAGCAGGCGCTGAAAAGTATGCAAGTGGCAGCGAATACATTGGCCACCATTTGAACTTTCTGACTTATGGCAAGCTTCCTGACGGTCATGTGGGCTTTGCCCATACTGTAGAAGAAGCCAACGCCATGGGCTTCTGGTCAATCCACGTCGATACCATGGGTATCTCTGCACTGCTCGGCCTGATCTTCATAGGCGTGTTCCTGTTGGTGAGTCGCAAAGCCACCTCCGGCGTGCCGGGCGGACTGCAAAACGCTGTGGAGTTCGTCGTGGAGATGGTACAAAACAGCATCAAAAACACTTTTCACGGCAAATGCGACTTTCTGGGCCCGGTAGCCCTTACCGTCTTCTGCTGGATCCTGTTGATGAACCTGATGGATCTGGTACCAGTAGATATGATCCCGGGCGCAGTCCAGATAGCTGCCAGCAATCCCCATCTCTTTTTCAAGGCTGTGCCCACCACTGACGTCAATATCACCATCGGTTTCTCGCTCAGCGTATTCATTCTCATTCTCTATTACAGCATCAAGAACAAAGGCATTGGCGGCTTTGTCGGCGAGCTAACGCTGCAACCGTTCGGCAAGTGGGCGATACCGTTGAACATTGTCATGGAACTCCCGGCTTTCTTGGCCAAACCGGTTTCGCTCGCCTTGCGACTGTTCGGCAACCTGTTTGCCGGCGAAGTGATTTTCCTGGTAATCGGCCTGATGGGTTACTGGCAGTTGCCGCTTGCCTTGCCTTGGGCCATCTTCCACATTCTGGTAATCCCGCTGCAAGCCTATTTGTTCATGATGTTGACCATCGTTTACATAAATCAGGCCCATCAGCACCACTGAGCCAACCACTGACTTTTTAGCAACAATCTTTCATCAAACCTGGAGATAACAATGGAAACTATATTCGCCAACACATTGCTCGCAGCAGCGCTGATCTTTGGCATCTGTGGTGCCGGCACTGCTATTGCGTTCGGCATCCTCGGCGGCAAGCTGATCGAAAGTTCAGCCCGCCAGCCTGAACTGGCCCCGCGCCTGCAGACCCAGTTCTTCCTGATCGCCGGCTTCGTGGATGTAATCTCTATCATCGGCGTTGGTATGGCGATGTTTTTCATCTTCGTCCAGCCGTTCCACGTTTAATCGAGCAAACGCGAAAACTTTTCCGATTAGAAAAAGCTGTTCTGGAAGTTGTGGCGAGTTCATCCCCGCCACAACCTTGAGGTGAGTACCACTATGAATCTGAATGCAACGATCATTGGCCAAATAATCGCATTCTTTGCTTTCGCATGGTTTTGTCAGGCGCTGGTCTGGCCGCCCATCGTCACTGCGTTGTCGGATCGCCAGAAGAAAATAGCTGACGGTCTCGAAGCAGCTTCGCGTGCAGGCAAAGATCTGGAGCTGGCGCAAGAACGTGCAACAGAGATGTTGCGTGAAGCGAAAACCAATGCTGCCGGCATCATTGATCAAGCCAACAAGCGCGCGAACCAGATTGTCGATGAAGCCAAAGACAAGGCTCGCGAACATTTGCGCCATCAGGTGGCGGTGTTGGCGGTCGCTGGCGCTGAGAAAATTCTGCAAAGCACTGTAGATGCAAAAGTACATGGCGAGCTTTTGAACAAGCTGGCTGCCAGTTTGTAAGTCGAGAGAACTTAATCCATGGCACAACTAACTACACTGGCCCGGCCCTACGCGAAAGCGGCGTTCAGCACTGCTGAGAGCGCAGGTGAGCTTGGCGCGTGGTCAAAGAGTCTGGGTTTGTTGGGAGGTCTTGTCCGCGACAAAAAAGTTTCCGGCTTTCTTTCGACACCGTCGCGCAGCACTGGTGAACAAGCGCAAATGCTGATTGATCTGTGCGGCGCTGAGCTTCATACATCAGTTCAGAACTTCGTGCTGGTGTTGGCAAGTAACAAGAGGCTTATGTTGCTGCCTGAAATAGTCCAGTTGTTTGAGCAGCTGAAAGCGGAGCGGGAAAAGAGCGTAGACGTTGATGTCGTATCTGCGTTCACGATGGATCAGGCTGCTACCAATCAGTTGGCCACGGTGCTAAAGCAGCGCCTGCAGCGTGAAGTGAAACTTACTACCAGCGTAGATAGCAGCCTTATCGGCGGAGTGGTCGTACGTGCGGGTGATCTGGTCATCGACAGCTCAGTGCGCGGCAGATTAAAGAAGTTGGCCGAGTCAATGAGTGTTTGATCGGCAGTCGGCAACAAACACAAAAAAGTTACCGAACACGAAAGTTACTAAACAAAGCACCCAAGAATTTTACTTAAGAAAGAATTCAGGAATTAAGTTGAGGAATCCAGCATGCAGCAACTGAATCCATCAGAAATCAGCGACATCATCAAACAGCGCATTGAAAAGCTGGATGTAACTGCTCAAGCCCAAAACGAAGGCACGATCGTCAGTGTGTCCGACGGTATCATCCGTATCCATGGTCTTGCCGATGTAATGTACGGCGAGATGATTGAGTTCGAAGGCGGTGTTTACGGTATGGCGCTGAACCTTGAGCGCGACTCAGTCGGCGCCGTGGTTCTGGGTGACTACCAGAAATTGGCTGAAGGCCAAACCTGTCGCTGCACCAAGCGTATTCTGGAAGTGCCAATCGGCCCGGAACTCGAAGGCCGCGTAGTTGATGCTCTGGGTAACCCGATTGATGGCAAAGGCCCGCTCAATACCAAGCTGACCGATGCTGTAGAAAAAGTTGCTCCCGGTGTTATTGCCCGTCAAGGCGTATCCCAGCCGGTTCAGACGGGGTTGAAAGCCCTCGACGCCATGGTGCCGATCGGTCGCGGTCAGCGCGAACTGATTATCGGCGATCGTCAGGTCGGTAAAACCGCCATCGCGGTTGATGCGATCATCAACCAGAAAGGCACCGGCATTAAATGTATTTACGTGGCCATCGGCCAGAAACAATCTTCCATTGCAGCTGTAGTGCGCAAACTGGAAGAGCACGGCGCGATGGAGCACACCATCGTGGTTGCAGCCGGCGCTTCCGATCCTGCTTCCATGCAGTTCCTGGCTCCGTACACCGGTTGCACCATGGGCGAGTACTACCGCGACCGCGGGCAGGACGCGCTGATCATTTATGACGATTTGACCAAACAAGCTTGGGCTTATCGCCAGATCTCTCTGCTGTTGCGTCGTCCTCCCGGTCGTGAAGCTTATCCTGGCGACGTGTTCTATTTGCATAGCCGTTTGCTGGAACGCGCAGCTCGCGTAAACCCCGCCTATGTTGAGAAATTCACCAATGGCGCTGTCAAAGGCCAAACTGGTTCGCTGACAGCATTGCCGGTAATTGAAACCCAGGCCGGTGACGTATCCGCCTTCGTTCCGACCAACGTAATCTCGATCACTGATGGTCAGATCTTCCTGGAAACCAGCTTGTTCAACTCGGGTATTCGCCCAGCCATGAACGCGGGCTTGTCCGTATCACGCGTCGGTGGTGCAGCGCAGACCAAGATCATCCGTAAACTGGGTGGAGGTATCCGTCTGGCACTTGCGCAGTATCGTGAACTCGCAGCTTTCGCTCAGTTTGCATCCGACCTTGACGACGCAACCCGTGCCCAGCTCGAACACGGTCAGCGCGTCACCGAATTGATGAAACAGAAACAGTACTCACCGCAGTCAGTAGCCGAAATGGCAGTGGTAATTTTCGCTGCCAACGAGGGCTATCTGAAGAAAGTGCCTTTGAACAAAATTGCCGATTTTGAAGCGTCACTGTTGTCGTTCATGAACGGCAGCCACACCGAGCTGATGAAGACCATCAACAAGGACGGCGATTACACCGATGCAACAGCCGCATCGTTCAAAGCTGCGCTTGATAGCTTCGTTTCCACTCAGACCTGGTAAGACACCATGGCGGTCGGCAAAGAAATTCGCAATCAGATCAAGAGTATTAAAAACACTCAGAAGATCACCAGCGCCATGGAAATGGTGGCAGCCAGCAAAATGCGCAAAGCGCAAAATGCGATGCAACTGGGCAAGCCCTATGCGACCAACATCCGCAATGTGGTCAGCCACATCGCCAACGCCAATCCTGAGTACAAGAACGAGTACATGGTGGAGCGGGCGGTCAAGCGAGTTGGTTTCATCGTGGTTTCTTCAGATCGAGGTTTGTGCGGCGGTCTCAACATCAACTTGTTCAAGGCAGTGGTTCGCACCATGAAGTCCTGGCATGAGCAGGGAGCTGCTGCAGATATCTGCACCATTGGCGCCAAAGGTGCATCCTTCTTCAACAACTATGGCGGTAACGTGGTAGCAGCTGTTCGTGATATCGGTGAAAGACCGACAGTCGCGGATGTGATTGGCGCAGTAAAAGTCATGCTCGACAGTTACCTGAGCAAGAAAATTGATCGTCTCTATCTGGTCAGCAACGAATTCGTCAATACGATGACGCAGACGCCAACCGTTGATCAGTTGCTGCCGCTGCTGCCTTCAGATGACAAAGAGCTGAAGCACCATTGGGATTACATTTACGAACCGGCACCAAAGGAATTGCTGGATGGTTTGCTGACACGTTACATCGAGTCTCTCGTGTATCAAGCGGTAGTGGAAAACAACGCCTGTGAACAGGCAGCGCGCATGATTGCAATGAAGAGTGCCACCGACAATGCCGGCGACATCATCAAGGAACTGCAGCTGGTCTATAACAAGGCGCGTCAAGCCGCGATTACCCAGGAACTGTCAGAAATTGTAGCCGGTGCAGCTGCGGTATAGCGGCTAAACCAAACGCACCAAACAAGAATTCTCAATAGAGTTAAAGCGCCTAACAGGCGAGAACCATAGCGAACAGAGGAACCGAACATGAGCAGCGGTCGCATAGTCCAGATCATCGGCGCAGTTATTGACGTGGAATTTCCACGTGATTCCGTGCCCAAGGTATATGACGCCCTCAAAGTGTCTGACAAAAACATCACACTTGAAGTTCAGCAGCAGCTGGGTGACGGCGTTGTTCGTACCATCGCGATGGGCTCCACTGAAGGCTTGAGCCGTGGACTTGCCGTTAGCAGCACTGGCGCGCCAGTAAGCGTACCAGTAGGTGAAGAAACCCTCGGTCGCATCATGGACGTACTCGGCAACCCGATCGACGAGTGCGGCCCCATCGGCGAAAAAGAACGCATGCCGATTCACCGTAAAGCGCCTACGTATGACGAGCAGGCAGCTTCTGAAGAACTGCTGGAAACCGGCATTAAAGTTATCGACCTTGTTTGTCCGTTTGCGAAAGGCGGCAAGGTTGGCTTGTTCGGTGGTGCCGGTGTAGGCAAAACCGTAAACATGATGGAGCTGATCAACAACATCGCCACCGCGCGTGGCGGTCTGTCCGTATTTGCCGGCGTTGGAGAGCGTACCCGTGAAGGTAACGACTTCTATCATGAGATGCAGGAAGCCAAGGTAATCGACACCGAAAACTTCAAGAACTCCAAAGTAGCAATGGTGTACGGCCAAATGAACGAACCGCCGGGCAACCGTCTGCGTGTGGCGTTGACCGGTTTGACCATGGCTGAAAAATTCCGTGACGAAGGTCGTGACGTGTTGTTGTTCGTTGACAACATCTACCGTTACACACTGGCGGGTACCGAAGTATCCGCGCTGCTCGGTCGTATGCCTTCAGCGGTAGGTTATCAGCCAACACTGGCCGAAGAGATGGGTCAATTGCAGGAACGTATCACTTCCACCAAAACCGGGTCGATCACCTCCAGTCAGGCCGTATACGTACCTGCGGATGACATGACTGATCCGTCGCCAGCGACGACGTTCGCGCATTTGGATGCCACAGTTGTACTGTCGCGTGCCATCGCTCAGCTCGGTATCTATCCGGCTATCGACCCACTGGATTCCACCTCGCGTCAGCTGGACCCACTGGTAATTGGCCAGGAGCATTACGACACGGCCCGTGGTGT
>CANCGR010000183.1 GCA_947377625.1 Gammaproteobacteria bacterium
TTTTATTTGTTGCTGGGGCTGCGCAAGGCAATGCGTGAGCGCAGCATGTTCAGTCCCGCCACCGCATTGGTCGAGCCCAATTTCGCGACCTTGCTGGATCTGGTGGCGCTGGGCACCGTTGCCGATGTTGTGCCGCTCGATGACAACAACCGACGCCTGGTGAAACACGGGCTGGCGTTGATCCGGCAGCATAAGGCACGCCCCGGCATTCTGGCCTTGCTGGAATGTGCCGGCCGCAATCCGGCCACCTGCGTTGCCAGTGATCTGGGTTTTGCGGCCGGGCCGCGTTTGAATGCCGCGGGCCGTTTGCGCGAGATGAGTCTTGGTATTGAATGCTTGATCAGCGATGACATGGAAGCGGCACGCGGCATGGCGCTGCAACTGGATGCACTCAACAAGGATCGTAAACTCATCGAGCAGGACATGCAGGAATCCGCGCTGGCGCAACTGGATGATCTGGCGCGCGTTGACGCCCAGCCCAGCAGCATGTGTTTGTATGATGAGCGCTGGCATCAAGGCGTGATCGGCATTCTGGCTTCGCGCCTCAAGGAGCGTTTGCATTGTCCGGTGCTGATCTTTGCCGACGGCGGTATTGATGAAAACGCGCAGCCGCTGCTCAAAGGCTCGGCACGCTCAATCCCCGGCGTACACATGCGTGACTTGCTCGACAGCGTCGCCACCCACAACCCTGGCCTGCTCGAAAAATTCGGCGGTCCTGCGATGGCAGCCGGACTGACCTTGCCCAAAGCCCGCTTCGATGACTTTGCGGCTGCCTTTGATGCGGAAGTGCGCAAGAGTGTGGACCCAAGCTTGCTGCAACGCGAAATCCTCTACGACGGTGGCTTGCCCGCTGATTGTTTCAACCTTGATTTTGCCGAACAGTTGCGCACCTTGACGCCGTGGGGCCAGCTTTGCCCCGAGCCGCTGTTTGCCGATGAATTCGTGATACACGCGCATCGCGTGCTGGCGGAAAAACATCTGAAGCTAACAGTAAGCGCAGCAGGGCAGTCGCAAAAAGTGGAGGCGATTGCCTTCAACCAGACACCTGCGCGCGCGGTTGCTGCCGGCCAGCGCGTGCACTTGCTGTACAAGCTGGATATCAATGAGTACCGTGGCGAGCGAACGTTGCAACTGATGGTCGAACGCTTCGAATTCCTGTGATCACACTGAGTATAACTACATGCAGTTAACTGCTTTTACACATCGCTCTTTTCTGTGTTATTGGCTGGCGCGCTTCTTCGCAACTTTCGCCGTGCAGATCATTTCGGTTGCAGTTGGCTGGCAAATCTACGACCTCACCCATGATCCGCTTGATCTTGGCATCGTCGGCATGGTGCAGTTCCTGCCTATGCTGCTGTTGGTATTGGTCACCGGCTCCGTTGCTGATCGTTATGGTTATCGCAAGGTGATGTTGGTGGCGCTCGTGACGGAACTGTTGTCGATCGCCGCAATTCTGTTGTTTGCCTGGCATGGCCTGCGTACACCACTGCCGATTTTTGCAGCACTGACAGTGCTGGCGGTAGCCCGCGCTTTTTTTGGACCTGCCTCGCAATCGCTGGTGGTATTCCTGGTGCCGAAACAGGACTTTGCCAATGCCATCGGCTGGAATTCCTCGGCCTGGCAGATAGCGACTATTGTGGGCCCGGTAGCCGGTGGGCTTCTGTACGGTGTTGACGCTACCGTTGCCTACGGTACCTCCGTGGTGTTGCTGGCCATCTCGCTGTCGTTGCTGTCGTTGATTCCCAATCCGCCGACACCCGCCGAAATCCGCAAAATTACTTTCGCTTCGTTGTTCGATGGCCTGCATTTCATTCGCAAGGAGAAACTGGTGCTGGGTGCCATTTCACTTGACCTGTTTGCAGTGCTGCTGGGTGGTGCAGTGGCACTGCTGCCGGTTTATGCGCGCGACATCCTGCTACTGGGGCCGTGGGGACTCGGGCTGCTGCGGGCTGCGCCCGGCATCGGTGGTGTGATGATGGGTGTGATGATGGGGCTATGGCCGATCCGTGACCATGCCGGCCGCATCCTGCTGGTGTTTGTGGGCTTGTTTGGTCTGTTCACGCTCGGCTTCGGGCTTTCCACCGTTTCCTGGTTGTCCATCGTGCTGCTGGCCTTGGTCGGTGCCGCCGACATGGTGAGTGTGGTGGTGCGTGAAACCCTGCTGCAACTGTGGACTCCCGACGAGGTGCGCGGCCGCGTCAATGCAGTCAACATGGTATTCCTGGGCGCCTCCAACGAACTCGGGGAATTCCGCGCCGGCATGATGGCGGCGTGGATTGGAGTGGTGCCCGCAGTTGTCGTGGGCGGCATCGGCGCTGTTGGCGTTGCTGCTCTATGGGCCGTGTTTTTCCCCTCTCTGCGCGATGCGCGTTATCTTGATGGGCGTCGCTGATTGGTTCTGCGGGCGAGTAGAGGCGGTGCAGCGAAGCTTCAGACATTGCGTTCATCATATTTGCGCAACACCGGTGGCATAATGCGCCCGGTTACCAACGCACCCATGGGAGCAAGGTTATGAACAACATCGGAAACATCAAAAAACTGGCAAGTCTGTTGAGTCTCACGCTGATCGCTGGCGTTGCGTGCGCGCAGCAGGGCTACGTGGTTTACGCCACCAACGAAGATTCCAACAATGTCACCGTCATCGATGGCGCGACCAACAAAGTGTTGGCCACTGTGCCAGTAGGCAAACGCCCGCGCGGTCTCAAGCTCAATCCGGATGGCAGCAAGCTTTATGTCGCAGTCAGCGGCACCCAGAAATGCCCGCCGACCATGAAAGACGAAGATTGCGAGAAGCTGGAAGTGGATGCCGGTGCTGACGGCATTGCCGAAGTGGATACCGCCACCAAGGCCGTATTGCGAGTGTTGCCCAGTGGGCTTGATCCGGAACAGTTTGATGTTGATTGGAAGGCCGGCATTGTGTACGTGGCCAACGAAGACGCCAACCAGACCAGCATTCTTAGTCTGGAAAAAGGCGAGATTATTGCCACTGTGCCGACCGGGCTGCAGCCGGAAGGAGTGAGGCTGTCGCCGGATGCAAAAGTGGTTTATGTGACTGGCGAAGTGGACAGCGACATCACGGTCATCGATACGGCAACCAATAAATTGAAAGGCAAAATAAAAGTCGGTTTGCGTCCGCGCGATATTGCGTTCACCAGCGACAGTCGCAAGGCGTTTGTTTCCAACGAGATCGGCGCCAGCATTGCGGTGATTGATGTGGCCAGCAGCAAAGTGCTGAACACGTTTACCTTGCCGGAAGGTTCACTGCCGATGGGTCTGGTGCTGTCGCGCGACAACCAGACGCTTTATATCGCCACCGGCCGCGCCCACAACGTGCTGGCGATGAATGTGGCTGATGGTGTTATCAAGGCCAGTGTGGATGCCGGTCGGCGCCCGTGGGGGCTGACAATGAGTCCTGATGGCAGCAAGCTCTACACCGCCAATGGGCCTTCCAATGACGTAAGCGTCATTGATGTGGCGACTTTCAAGGTAGTCACCAAGATTACTGCCGGCTCATCGCCTTGGGGTGTCCGCATAGGGCCGAAGCACTAAGTGCTTCGGCCGCTGTTTTACGTTTTGAGGTGAGCTCTGGCGGTTACTTGGCCGCCAGTTTGCCGGCAATCCCTGCCACATGCTTGCCCTGGAAACGGGCAATGGTGAGTTCTTTCTCTGACGGCTGACGACTGCCATTGCCGGCAATCGTGGTGGCGCCATAAGGACTGCCGCCGCAAATCTCGCCGCCTTCCTGCATTTCCGGAATCGCATAAGGCACACCCACTACTACCATGCCGTGATGGAACAGCGTGGTGTGGAACGAGGTGAGGGTGGTTTCCTGGCCACCGTGCTGCGAAGCAGTAGACGCAAACACGCTGCCCACCTTGCCCACCAGTTTGCCGGTGAACCACAGGCCACCGGTTTGATCAAGGAAGTTGCGCATCTGCGCGCACATGTTGCCGAAGCGGGTAGGGGTGCCGAAGATGATGGCGTCGTAATTTACCAGCTCATCAACAGTGCAAACCGGCGCAGCTTGATCAAGCTTGGCGCCGGCTTTACGTGCCACTTCTTCCGGCATCAAATCAGGAACGCGCTTGATGTCTACTTGCACGCCGTCAACACTGCGCGCGCCTTCGGCAACTGCATTCGCCATCGTTTCGATATGGCCGTACATGCTGTAGTAGAGCACTAATACTTTGGTCATGGTCTTGTCCTCTGGGTTGAAAATACGATGAAGTTATTGGGGTGGTTTGGCTGGTGCTTTGGATTGTGAGGAGCCTGGTTTGGCGCCGAGTTCGAGTAATACTCCTGCGGTAACCTTGTTGGCGGGCGCATTGCCACCGAAGCGACCAGCGCCGGCGGATTTGCCCATCGCCATGTCGAGCGCAGTATTGCCGCTATTGTCTTCAGTATTGAGGTTGGCGCCACTGGTTGCCAGCAATTTGATGAAATCATTCCAGCCATTTTGCGCCGCGCCATGCACGGCACTGCGGCCTTGCTCTTCACGTGCATCCGGCTTGGCACCGGCTGCCAGCAGCAATTTGCCGGCAGCAATGCCGTTTTTCTCATCGCGGAAACGGCCACGAATATCGACGTTGTTGGAGCCAAGCCCCGACAACGCCATCAGCGGTGTATAGCCCGGCGTGTTTTTCAGGTTGGCGAGCGCGCCGTGTTTGAGCAACAAATCCACCATCGCCACATCACCGGCCTTGGCCGCGCGAATCAACGGCGTGGTGCCGGTGGTCAGCATACTGTCGCCACCACGGTCATTGCCGAGCGAGCGATAGGGCGGAAATACTTTCAGCTGCATGTTCGGATTGGCGCCTTTTTCCAGCAGCATCGTCGCTATCTGCACCGGTGTGATCGCATCCTGTGACGGACGATCAGGACGTCCGCCGCGCGGCACCGTGTTGTAATCAACCGTGGAGTAGAGCGGCGCACGCCCCCAGGTATCCCAACGATTTACATCGGCACCGGCCTTGATCAAATACGCCGCCACTTCCCAACGCGCATTCAGTGTCGCCATCAACAACGGTGTGATGCCATTCGGATCCACTTGATTGATCGCGGCTTTGTGTTCCACCAACGCGCGCGCACAAGCCACGCAACCTTCACGCGCTGCCAACAACAACGCGGTCAACTCGCCCAACGGCCGACTCTGCGGGCGCGGCTCGGCAGTCACCTGTCGCTCCCAATCTTCTGCCTTCGACACTGCATTGGGCTGCGCGTCATTTTGCAACAACAGCTCCACCATCGCCGGCTGACTCTGCGCACTGGCAAACATCAACGCCGTCTGCCCACGCCACGTTTCCGCGACATTGACCTTGGCTCCGCGCGCAATCAGCAATTTGGCGGCAGCGACATTGGGTGTACGTACCGTACTCATCAACGCAGTTTGGCCTTCGAGAGTCGGCGACTCCACATCAGCGCCTGCGCTAAGCAACAACGTCAGCAAGGGTACAGAGCCCAGCACACCAGCCTCCGACATCGGCGACGAACCATAATCATTACGCGCCTTCACATCCGCCCCAGCCTTGATCAACGCCTTCGCCAACTCAACATTGCCGTTATAAACCGCCCAATGCAGCGCCGTAGTGCCATCCGCAGAGTGCTGTTTCACATCTTCCTTCGCAACAATGGCCGCGATAACCGCGTCCGCATTGTTGATGCGCGCGTCATCAACAAGACTGGCAAAAGCAGATGGACTATTGGCCACAAAAATAAAACACAGCGCCCCAACACAGATCGAGAGACCTGGGCCGTGCACCTTAGATGAAAGGGCGCTTACTAATTTTTGAAACATAGAAATCATCACCAATCACACTTCACTGAGCCGGCCACTGCTATCGCCAATCTTGTCCATATCAATGCCAGCCTTCTCCATCAACGTCAGATGCAAATTGGCCAACTTGGTCTTCTCCGCATATTTAATATGCTGGTTGCCCTTCAACTTGCCACAAGCCCCACCCACCAACGCAGTAGGCAACGGATAATGGTTGTGCAAATTACTGTCGCTCATATTGCTGCCAAACAAAATCATGCTGTTCTGCAACATGTTGTT
>CANCGR010000184.1 GCA_947377625.1 Gammaproteobacteria bacterium
GCAAGCAACAGACACAGTGCTGTAATCAGGAAAATTTTTTGGGTGCGTAACATGATGCCTCAGGGATAGATCGGCTGGTTGCGATTCATGCTTTTGTATTGCGTACCCAGCATCAGGTCATAAGCCATGTTGGCGTCCTGACACACAAACTGGAAACTTTCTCCTGGCGTCCATTGCATGTAGAAGCCGCTGCTCCACGGCCGGGTATAGGCGCCGGGGTCGTCGATGGTCACTTCGTATTTGAGTTGTTGCAGCGAGGTGCGAGTGAAGCGCTCTACCAGATGTAGCAAGGAG
Source organism: Gammaproteobacteria bacterium (assembly GCA_947377625.1). Lineage (GTDB taxonomy): Bacteria > Pseudomonadota > Gammaproteobacteria > Pseudomonadales > Pseudohongiellaceae > CAILUG01. The sequence goes on from CANCGR010000184.1 coordinate 295, forward strand.
GTATGCGGTGAACCTTCGGCATCCATCCACATCTTTTCATTGAAGCCGACACTGTCGACCACCAACGTGTCGCCTTCCCAGTGGCCAATGGAATGGCCGTGATATGAAGGTTTCAAATTTACCGGATGTGCGCGGCCATCCAGCCATATCTCGCGGAAGTGACGCGGGCCGCCAGTGGGGAAGATGTAGATTTTTTTCATGTCGGGAAATTCAACGAACTGTGTGCCGTAGGCAGTGGCGACTTCGCGTGGCCCGGCCGACGGCTTGCAGCGCGTGTAGGGTTCGAAGCGTGTGCGCGAGCGGGCTTCAAACAGCGCTTTGGCCCAAGGCTGGAACGGCACTTCGCTGTAATTGATTTTGGGAAAATTGCCGGGGGTTCGCAGTACTTCCTGCAACGGCGTGCTGGAGATGATGGAACCCTTGGGCACAACATCGAATATCGACAGCATCGGTCGTGAGCCAAAGCCTTCCCAACTGCCGACCATGCCGGGTAGTGAGCCGAGTACTGCGCGACCGGTTGCATCGCGCGGCGGTGGTGTGGCGGCGGCAGGCGTCAGTGGTTGTGCGCATGTAATGCCGGACATCAGCACTGCCAGCGCGATAAACAGAGATCCGCCTGTGTGCATGTGTGTTCCCCTTTATCGCAAAGACCTGGAGGGATATTACCAAGAGCGTTGCCAAGGATGTTGCGGGAAGTGAAAGATTTGAAGGGCTGGTCTTAGCCACTGGCTTGCCAAGCTGTAGCAGCTGGGGGGAGGGTCCGCCTGTCGCTTCTACGAAGCTAGGGCGTGACAGCTTTCTTGTGACTTCGCGTTGCGAAGGTCGCTGCGAAAGCTGGTGCCGGAGGCCGGACTTGAACCGGCACGCTTTTAAGGGCAGTGGATTTTGAGTCCACCGTGTCTGCCATTTCACCACTCCGGCATTAGGGGGGAGGGTTAAGCGGCGCGAATTATAACCATGCTTATAGCCACTGCCTACCTTTAATTTGCACGATACAATGGCCGCATGCAGCTATCCGATTTTTATTTCGATCTTCCCCCCGAACTCATCGCCCATCATCCGCCCGCGCAGCGCAGCGGCAGCCGTTTGCTGTGCCTGAATCGCGACAGTGGCGCCATGCAGCATCGGCAATTTACCGATCTGCCGGCTCTATTGGATGCTCGGGATTTGCTGGTGTTCAACAACACCCGCGTGATTCCGGCCCGTCTGTTCGGCCACAAGACCAGCGGCGGCAAGCTGGAAGTGTTGCTGGAGCGGGTGATGACTGACAACCGCGTGCTGGCTCAGGTGCGTGGCAGCAAATCCTTGCCGGATGGCAGCGAATTTCTGTTGCCTGACAGCGATGGCAGTGAAGTGCGCGTACTGGTTGAGGGCAGAGAAGGTGAGTTCCTGATCCTGCAGTTCCCCCTCGCACTGAATTTGATGGCGCTACTGGAACGCATCGGCCATATGCCATTGCCTCCCTATATCAAACGCGCTGATGAGCTGGCCGACCGTGAACGTTATCAAACGGTCTATGCCGAGAAAGCCGGTGCGGTGGCCGCGCCAACTGCTGGTCTGCATTTCGATAGTGAGCTGCTGGCTGCCATACGTAACAAAGGCGTGCAGACAGCAACTGTGACCTTGCACGTTGGTGCGGGCACCTTCCAGCCCGTGCGCGTTGACAACATTGCCGATCACCGTATGCATGCCGAATATCTGGAAGTGAGTTCTGATGTGTGTGAACAGGTCAAAGCGTGCAGGGCACGTGGTGGCCGCGTGATTGCAGTGGGAACCACCACCGTGCGTTGTCTGGAAACCGCCAGTCAAAGTGGTGAGCTGCAACCCTTCAGTGGTGATACTCGCATCTTCATCTATCCGGGTTATCAGTTTCGTAGCGTCGATGCGCTGGTTACCAACTTCCATCTGCCCGAATCAACGCTACTGATGTTGGTGAGTGCCTTCAGTTCGCGTGAACATGTGATGGCGGCTTACAGGTCTGCTATTGCCGAAAAGTACCGGTTTTTCAGCTATGGCGATGCAATGTTCATAGCGCGATAAACGCTGTCGCAGAAATTCAAAGTTAGGTTCTATAATCAGGAACCACCACAGGGATCATTGGCCATGACAACAAAAAAAGCATTACTGGCAACAATTCTTTCAGCCTCAATCTCCACACTGGCATTAGCGCAGAGCGCTGCAGTCGGTGCTCAGTGGCTCACCTATAACAACGGTCTCGACAGCCAACGGTTTTCCTCGCTCAAGCAGATCAATACGCAGAATGCCACACAGCTCGGGCAGGTTTGCAAAGTGCAGATCGATGGCCCAACTTCGTTCCATGGCGGGCTCATTGTCAGTGATGGAGTCATTTACACCGCGACTGCGCGCGAAACTGTCGCGGTGAATGCCAGCTCCTGTGAAGTGATCTGGAAATACGATTACCAGCCGGAAGATGAACGCTATGGTGGTTCCAGTCGTGGCGTTGCACTGCATAACGGCAGAGTTTTTCGTGGCACTTGCGATGGCCGCCTGATCGCGCTTGATGCCAAAAACGGCCAATTATTGTGGAAAAACCAGATTGCCAATCCTGCTCTGGGTGAATCAACCTCGGCGGCACCGTTGGCCTGGCAAAACGTCATTTATATGGGCATTGCCGGCAGTGAACTTGGTGTACGCGGTCGCGTCATGGCTTATGACGCAGTGAGCGGTCATGAGTTGTGGCGCTTTAATACGATCCCGATGGGCAATGAAACCGGCGCTGAAACGTGGACGCGTGCGGGCACTGCCAAAACCGGCGGTGGCGGCATTTGGGGTGCGATGTCACTTGATGTAAGCACTGGTGAATTGTTTGTTTCCGTAGGCAACCCTTGGCCAGATATTGATATCGGTTATCGCCCCGGCAAAAACCTGTTTACCAATTCGACTGTGGTGCTCGATGCCTCCACCGGTAATTTGAAATGGTGGTATCAGGTGTCACCCTCCGACTGGAAAGATCTCGATCTGGTAGCAGCACCAGTGCTTTATCGCGTCGAAGGTGGACGTGACCTGATGGCCATTGGTGGTAAGGACGGCTATGTAACCGTAGTTGATCGCGATACCAAAAAAGCCGTGTTCCGCACGCCGGTTACTACAGTGGAAGACATCTACAAAAAGCCTTCACGCGAAGGTTCCAGAATGTGTCCGGGCTATGCGGGTGGTGTCGAGTGGAACGGTCCGGCGCTGGATCGCCTCAATGGTGCGTTGATCACCGGTGCCGTCGATGTCTGTTTCAAAGTGACGTTGGGCGACGGCACTGTCTACAAGCCGGGCGAAGCCAATTTCGGCGGAATGGTAGAACCCGCGGGTGACGCCACTGGCTGGGTCACTGCGATCGATAGCCTGACCGGTGCCGTGCGCTGGAAATATCATGCGGAAAAACCAGTAGTGTCAGGCATTACGCCCACAGCAGGGGGTGTGACTTTCGCTGGTGATCTGGCGGGCAACTTTTTGGTGTTCGACAGCAAGAGCGGAGCGGTGTTGAACAAGATGAATATAGGTGGTGCCATGGCCGGTGGCTTGGTGACTTATGAATTGGGCGGCAAACAATATGTGGCTTTTGCGGCCGGCAATATTTCACGCAATGCTTTCGGTGATGTTGGCCTGCCGAGTGTGATGATCATGACGTTGAATCCCGGTGCACCTGCAAAGGCAGTCGGCGCAACAGGTGCATCTGCATCAAGCGGCATTGCCAATGGTCGCAGGCTTTACAGCCAGGTGTGTGCGTCGTGTCATGGCACTGACGGCAATTTCATTGCCGATAAGAAGCTTGGAACTCTGGCTAAAAGAATGGATAACGCGGCTGCCAGTGCCGTCATCAAAAATCCGAAGTCACCAATGCCGAAGTTGTATCCGGAGCTGATCAACGAACAGAGCGTGGCAGATGTCACCCGTTTTCTGTTCGAAGAATTACAGCACTAAAGGCTGGAGCTTAAGGCAGGTAGCGGATCTGGATGCCAACGCTGTCCTTGTCGATCAAGAGGTCAGAGATCACCACCACTTTGTCACCGCTGACAAAGTTGGCTTTGTCCTTCAACTCGGTAAAGGCGCGCGCCAGCGTTTCTTCCGGGTCGACGCTGAACTCGATCTTGAACGGATAGACATAGCGGTTCAGCGTCATGATGCGGCGGGTAACACCGACGTTGGTGAATGCAAAGATTGGTGAACTTTGCGGATGGCAATTGGTGACATAGTTGGCCATCACGCCATGGCGCGTGACTACCACGATGCCTTTGGCTTCCAGTGATTCCGCCAGTTCCACGGCGGTGGCTGCCAGATGTTCCTTGTCGCCATTCTTCTTGAGATTCTTGGTGAAGCCCAATCCGGGGCTTGGTTCGGTAGCACGTGCAATCGAATCCATGTACTTGATGCAACGCAGTGGGTGTTTACCGACGGTGGTTTCGCCGGACAGCATGATGGCATCGGCTTCTTCGTAAACGGCATTGGCCACATCGGTGACTTCCGCACGGGTGGGGATCGGGTTTTCAATCATCGACTCCAACAAGTGCGTGGCGACGATCACGCGTTTGCCGTATTCGGCACACAGACGCACGATGCGGCGCTGGGTTTTGGGCAGGTCGGCCAGATCGATTTCCACACCCAGATCGCCGCGCGCCACCATGATGCCGTCGGAGACTTGCACGATCTCTTCCAGATTTTTCACGCCTTCCTGGTCTTCAATTTTGGCGATGATCTTGATGGTGTTGACCTTGTCGGGTCTGTGCTCGCGGATCAGCTCGCGCAGTTGCAGCACATCCTTGGCTTCACGCACAAACGACAGCGCGATGTAGTCGAGTTCGCGGTCAAGTGCGAACAGAATGTCTTCTTTGTCCTTCTCGGTAATGGCGGGCAAATTGACGCGAATACCCGGCAAATTCACATGTTTCTTGCTGCCGAGCTTGCCACCGTCCAATACTTTGCAGCGCAGCAGGTTTTTGTTTTTCTCCAGCACTTCCAGGTTGATCAGGCCGTTGTCGACGGCAATATGGTCACCCACATCCATGTCGTCGATCAGCTCGGCGTAGTTGATGCGGATCGAAGTTTCTTCCACGTTGCCGCCGTCGCGTACCGTGATGGAAATTTCGTCGCCGGCTTTCAGATGCAGATCGCTGTCGCGCACACCGGTACGAATTTCCGGCCCTTGGGTGTCCAGCAGAATGCCGACCGGAAAGCGCGTGTGTTTGTTGAGTTCGATAATGTGATTGACCATCTCGTCAGCCCATTCATGGGTGGCGTGCGACATGTTGAGGCGGATGATGTCCATGCCGGCTTCGTGCATTTTGGCCAGCATGTCGTAGGTATTGGTGGCGGGGCCGAGCGTGCAGATGATCTTGGTTTTGCGCATGAGGGGATCCTTGTGAAGTCCCCGGAGACTAGCAAATTCACCCCCGGTGGTCAGCCGCAAGCTTGAGGTATAATGCCGCCCCGCAACATTGCCACTGTGTGCCTCAATTAAGTGCACACTCACCGTCCACATTTTTTTCAAGTTCATTGTTGATAGGAACCCTACATGAAAGCTCCTGCAAGAGTCACCGTGACCGGCGCTGCCGGCCAGATCAGTTATTCACTTTTGTTCCGCATTGCGGCCGGCGACATGCTCGGCAAGGACCAGCCGGTTATCCTGCAGTTGCTCGAGATCACCCCGGCGCTGGAAGCCCTCAAGGGCGTGGCGATGGAGCTGGAAGACTGTGCATTCCCGCTGTTGCAAGGCATCGTGCAGAGCGATGACCCGGCCGTGGCTT
>CANCGR010000185.1 GCA_947377625.1 Gammaproteobacteria bacterium
GACATCCAGTTCAACTGGCTGCTAATGCTGGCACCGCAGCCTGTGCTCGACTATTTGATCGCGCACGAAACCAGTCACTTGCGTCATTTGAATCATTCGGCCAAATTCTGGAACACGGTGGCGGAGCTATGCCCCGACTACAAGGAACACCGTGAATGGTTGATGCATAACGGGCATCGGCTGTGGCCGGGTTAGCACCTAGCCAGCTTTAACGAACAACAAATCCCACACGCCATGGCCCAGCTTTTGGCCGCGTTGCTCGAACTTGGTTGAGGGCCGGTCGTGCTGAGTCGCATACAAACCCTCGCCGGTGGCATTGCGAAAAGCCGAGTCTGCACTGAGCACTCTCATCATCTGCACAGCATAGGGTTGCCAGTCAGTAGCAAGATGCATCACGCCACTTGCCATAAGTTTGGGGCGCACTTCGTTGATGAAATCGGGCTGAATCATGCGCCGCTTGTAATGACGCTTCTTGTGCCAAGGGTCTGGGAAGAAAATCTGCAGACAACTGAGGCTGCCATCAGCAATGCACTTCTCCAGCACAACCCGCGCATCGCCCTGATAGACACGAAGATTGGTCAGCTGCTCCTGATCCACCAACTTGAGCAAATTGCCGATGCCCGGCGGATGCACCTCGATACCAATGAAGTCTTTTTCGGGGGCAGCCTTGGCCATCTCTATCAGTGAAGAGCCCATGCCGAAACCGATTTCCAGCACCAATGGTGCAATGCGCCCAAAGACTTGCTGTTGTTGAACCATGCCATCGGCAAGCTCCAGCCCGAATTGTGGCCATAACTTGTCGCGCGCAGCCTTTTGCGCTTCGGTCATGCGACCGGCGCGAATAACAAAACTATGGACTGTGCGTAGCGGAACGTTGTCGGGGATCGGGCGAGTCATGCGAAGGCTTGGCAGGAATGAGTGGTAACGATAATGGAAACTGGCGTGCTTGCGATACTAAATTGCGGACTTTTCCCATGTCACCTTGGCCAGCAAAGCCCACGCGGCCAGAAACGCCAGACCACCGACCGGCGTAACAGCACCCAGCCAGTGCTGCCCTGACAATGCCAGCAAGTACAAACTGCCGCAGAACAAGATCAATCCAACAATGAACAGACACCCACTCCACTTCAGCGCAGCCCCGGCTTTGCCGCCTTGGGCGAGCCAAGCCACTGCCAGCAAACCCACGCAATGAAACATCTGGTACTGCACCGATGTGCGGTAAGTCTCGAGCAATTCCGGCGTGAGCCAGCTTTTCAAAGCATGCGCACCGAAGGCCCCAAATGCCACCGCCAGAAATGCATTCACTGCCATACATAACAAATAAAAACGCGACATCACTTACCTCAACAACCGAACGAAGCTCACGACACACTTCAACGCGCCAGCGGCGTTCGAAGCCCAAATCACCCGCACGATGTCAAAATTCAACCAGTAGCGCTAAATCCCGGTCATAAAAAAAAGCCGTCACAAGGACGGCTTTTTACTAACGAACAAAGCTCACGCTTCCATCAGCGCTTTTACTTTATCCATTGCATTTTTTTCCAGCTGACGAATGCGCTCGGCTGACACGTTGTACTTGGCGGCCAGATCATGCAACGTGGATTTGCTGTCACTGAGCCAGCGTTGAGTCAGGATGTCGCGGCTACGCTCATCCAAAGACTTCATCGCCACATACAAACCGTCGGTACTGGTTTTTTCCCAGTCATCGCTTTCAACACTGTTGGCCGGGTCGTAACGGCTGTCTTCCAGATAAAACGCCGGCGACTGACTGGTTTCTTCATCATCGGCATCAGCGGCGCCATCAAACGATGCATCATAGGCGCCCATGCGGCCTTCCATCTGCACGACAGTCGCGGCATCAACACCCAGATCCTTGGCCATTGCTTCCACTTCGTTCTGGCTCAACCAACCCAGACGTTTTTTGGAACTGCGCAGATTGAAGAACAATTTGCGCTGTGCCTTGGTGGTGGCCACTTTGACAATGCGCCAGTTGCGCAAAATGAACTCGTGGATTTCGGCTTTGATCCAATGCACAGCAAATGACACCAACCGCACACCGACTTCAGGGTTGAAGCGTTTGACGGCCTTCATCAAACCAACGTTGCCTTCCTGGATAAGGTCAGCTTCGCTGAGACCATAGCCGCTGTAAGAACGTGCAACATGAACAACGAAGCGCAGGTGAGCAAGGACTAACTTGCGAGCCGCATCCAGATTTTCCTGGTAATAATACTGGTTAGCCAGCTCATGCTCTTCTTCGGCGCTGAGAATGGCAATGCGATTGACAGCCGTGACGTAAGCGCCCAGATCATGACCGGGCACCATGGAATCCGGCACCTGCAGCTCTTTGCCGGAGCGCTTGGTTTTGCTGCCTTCTTCGTCTTCCTGGGCTTCTTCGAGAAGTTCCAGATCGTCTTCAATGTAATCTTTCATATTCAACTCCTTACTTATACGACCTTGGCGATCGTCCAACCCTGCTGGGTTTCCGAAGGGGCGGTAATGGTACCACTCTCACCATTCTGCCTGCCAACTGGCTATGCCTGTTTGACAAGCATCAACTGCATAAGTTGCACACTTGTTACGTCGCCAGCCAATGATCAGACTCATCTCAACAACATAGTAGCGTTACAGAACAATTCAAGGTTGTCATAGCGCAATAATTTCTTTGCTGCTGGCGCAAGATGCCCGCTAGAATCCAAGCCATCCTGAAGGCAGTATCAATTTCTTCACAATTTAATATAAATCAATTAGTTATATAAACAGACGCACCCAAGAGACCTTCTATGATCAAGAAAGCCATCGACACTTCCGCACCACTTCACCCTCTCATCGCCGACCGTTACAGCGGGGTCAGCTTCGACCCGGAACGTCCGGTCGGTCTGGATACCTTGCTAGCTCTCGCCGAAGCCGCACGCTGGGCCCCCTCTTGTTTTGGCGACGAACCGTGGCGCTTTCTGATTTGCAGTAAACAACACGATGCCGCTGCCTGGCAAAAGGCCTACGACTCCTTAATGCCCGGCAACCAGACTTGGTGCCAACACGCGCCAGTGCTGGTGTTGATCTGCACTGATACGCTGTTCAAACACAACGGCGCTCCAAACCCGTTTGGCCCTTATGACACCGGCGCTGCTGCCGTGAGCTTCTGCCTGCAAGCTACGGCTGCGGGACTGATGACCCATCAGATGGGAGGCTACAGTGCCGACAAGGCGCGTGAGCTGTTCTCAATCCCCGCGCAGTTCAAACCATTGGCGATGATGGCGGTGGGTTACCAACTGCCCGAGGACAAACTGCCTGAACCGTTCAAAGGCAGAGAACTGGCTCCTCGCAAACGCAAGCCACTCTCAGAACAGTTTTATCTGAGCGCGTGGGACAAAGGCATTCAATAGTAATAGTCGGTATAGCCAGGCAGCAGGCTGTAGCGGGAGTTGAGAAACGCCACGATGTCGATGAGCTCAGTCACCTTCATGTTGGGGTTCATATACATCGGCGAAGTATTGACCCGGTTGCGCTGGCTGGCTGGCAACATGTTCAGATAACGATCCGAGATCACGTGGTTCGGATTGATGATGGAAGTCACAATGTCCGCATAGGTCTTGGCAAAAACCAGCTCGCCGCCTAGCGGCATGCTGATAAATCGGGTGCCTTTGTATTCGGGCAATTCTACGCCGGATACCACATGGCACTGCGGACAGCCCAATTCAACGAAGGCCTCCCTGCCTCTGGCGATGTCGCCATTCTGGATGGGAAAGCGAAAGTCATTGGCGTAATTGGGGTAGGTGCGGCATGCGCTTAATGTAGCCAGACCCAGCATAGCCAACACCATCAAGGGAAAAGACAATTTCATGGGGATCAACTCCAGTTTGAAAACTGGACTAAATTAACCCCGCAATGGCTTTGAACTTTTGACCTGGATCAGACAAAAACTATCCAGCGCAAACATTCACATTTGCGCTGCCAGCACGAATGCTGCACTCAATGAGACCAACGTCAGCACCGTCATGCCGGTGCATTCATTACCCTCACGAGTGCATGTCTATCGCCGAGTTAAAGTCAGAGCGTAGCAGCCGATCCAAATACTGCGGTCACTTGGCTGGAAAGATAGCCACCATTGCCGTTACACGCCGCCAGTTCAGCGCCTTTGATCTGGCGTGCTCCGCACTCGCCACGCAACTGCTGCACGGCTTCAATCATCAGGAACATGCCGTACATGCCAGGATGCACGCAGCTAAGGCCGCCACCGTTGGTGTTTACCGGCAAGGAACCGCCGGGGGCAATATTGCCATTGGAGACGAACGCACCACCTTCACCTTTTTTGCAGAACCCCATGTCTTCGAGGAACAGAATAGTGTTGATGGTGAAGGCATCGTACAACTCCACCACATCGATATCGGACGGTTTCACACCCGCCATCGCAAACGCTTCGGGGCCACTTTGCGCGGCAGCCGTCACCGTGAGGTCAGGCATCGCCGAAATCATGTTGTGGGTCGTGCGCGAACTGGCGCCGAGCATGTAAACCGGCGCTTTCGGGAAATCCTTGGCGCGATCAGCACGCACCATGATCATCGCGGCGCCGCCGTCGCTGACCAGACAGCAATCGCGCACACCAAACGGATCGACAATGCGGCGCGCACCCAATACATCGGCAATGCTGAGCGGATCGCGCATTTCTGCGGCGGGATTCAGCTGGGCCCACTTGCGGGCAGAGACCGCCACTTCCGCCAATTGTTCGGGTGTGGTGCCGTACTGATGCATGTGACGCATTGCGGCCAAGGCATAGGCCTGAATCGGGTAACGCGGCTTGTACACACTCTCAATGGTCTTGGCATGCGCCGGCGCAACGATGCCGCCGCTGCGATTGTTACTGCCGTAACAGATCAACGCCACATTGCAGAGGCCGTGCTTGAGTGCCAATGACGCAGACAGCAGCGAATTCACAAACACTGAGCCTCCGATATTGGAGCCATCCATGAAATCAGGCTTGATACCGAAGTATTCGGCGACTACCAGCGGTGTCAGTTGATCAACGAAATTGGACGCAAAAATGCCGTCGATATCGTGAATCGACAAGCCGGTTTCCGCGAGTGCGTGGTGCACGGCTTCACCCATGATTTCCATGTGGGAACGTCCGGCCAGATCGCCAAACCGACTAAGGCCAACGCCGACAACGGCAGCGGCGCCACGTAACGATTGCTCACCTTTAAGTATCTTCACCATTCCTTGCTCCCCTGTTCCTTGTTGTAGAACACCACGGCGTGCTGACCATCAAGCAAGCCGACGTGAGCGCTGACCTGCATGCCTATCTTCACTTTGTCAGGATCAAGATCCATCACCCGGCTCAACATGCGCGGGCCTTCTTCCAGCTCGATCAGAGCAACGTTATAGTCGCCGCCCTTTTCGGGTTTCTGCCGCACTATCGAAGTGGAATACACCACGCCACGACCAGTGGGCTCGACCCACTTGAGCTCTACCGAGCCGCAGTGCGGGCACAGCACACGCGGGTAAAACACGTGTTTGCCGCAGCCTTTGCATTGTTGGATGATGAATTTTCCTTGGTTCAGGGCTTCTTGGTACAAATGTACCGGCCCCGGGCCTTCAAAGTGTGAAGTCTGGGTCACGCGCTATCCTTTGATGTTTTAGTCAGGGTGAGAACAATAAATTGGGCGGGCGCATTATGCCAGAGCGAGGCGACAACGGTTATGCTGTTGTTGTAACCAATACGCTTGCGGCCCTGATACCATCCCATGATCAACAAAATTCTTCCTTCCGCTGCTGCTGCCGTGCGCGCCATTCCCGATGGTGCGGTGATCCTGCTTGGCGGTTTTGCCAGCTGCGGTTTTGCCGATGAACTCCTGGAAGCCTTGCACAAGCAAGGCACTGGCAAACTCACGCTAGTGGCCAACAACCCGGCCGTGGCGGAGCGCGGCATGGCGCGACTGTTGCGCGATGGACTGGTCAGCAAATTGGTGTGCTCCTATTCGCGCAAGGAAGGCACGACGCTGATCGAAGACTTGCTGGAGGCCGGC
>CANCGR010000186.1 GCA_947377625.1 Gammaproteobacteria bacterium
GACAGTGCGATTAACGCCCCATTTGGAGCCCATTTCGCCCCAGTGCAGGATAAAGCGTTCGGATACGGGATTCAGTTTCATGAGGCTCATGCTAGTTACGTCTGTTATTTCTGTCAATACAGAAATTAGATAAATTTGTTTGCTGAGGAAACGTCGTCTACCGGTGATGACTTGGCTCACGTTGGAAGTTCGGCCATTTCTACTCCGCCCGTTAGTACGCCGCTCAGGCTATAATCACGCCCTTATTTTTTGCTACGAACAGTTGTATCCATGGACAAAACCTACGATCCCCATGCCATTGAAACCAGGCATTACCAACGCTGGGAAAAACAAGGCTATTTCAAACCACAAGGTGAAGGTGCTCCTTACTCCATCATGATTCCGCCACCCAATGTGACGGGCAGCTTGCACATGGGCCATGGCTTCAATAACGCGATCATGGATGCGTTGATCCGCTTCCATCGCATGCAGGGCCAGCCGTCGCTGTGGCAGGCCGGGACTGACCATGCCGGCATCGCTACCCAGATGGTGGTTGAGCGTCAATTGCAGGCCAAAGGGCAGAACCGCAAAGAACTGGGTCGCGACGAATTTCTCAAACGTGTGTGGGAGTGGAAGGAAGAATCCGGCAACACCATCACTGGCCAGTTGCGCCGACTGGGTTCATCGCTTGATTGGTCACGCGAACGCTTCACGATGGACCCCGGTTTTTCCAAGGCCGTTGAAGAAGTCTTTATTCGCCTCTATGACGAAGGTCTGATTTATCGCGGCAATCGCCTGGTGAACTGGGACTGCAAGTTGCTCACCGCAATATCAGATCTGGAAGTAAATTCGGAAGAAGAACTGGGTAGCTTCTGGTATTTCCGTTATCCACTGTGCAATGGTGCAACTACACAAGAAGGTCTTGGCTACATCACGATAGCGACCACGCGCCCGGAAACCTTGCTCGGCGATACCGCTGTTGCGGTTAATCCTGACGATGAGCGTTTCAAACACCTGATCGGCCAGCAGGTAGAGCTGCCACTTTGTAATCGGATGATTCCGATTATTGCTGATACTTATGTTGATCCTGCATTCGGCACCGGCTGCGTCAAGATCACGCCTGCGCACGACTTCAACGACTATGAAGTCGGCCAACGCCACAAGTTGCCACTGATCAACATTCTTACCAAGGAAGGATCGATCAATGACAATGCGCCCCTTGCCTATCAGGGCATGGACCGCTTCGAATGCCGCAAGCAACTGGTACGCGACATGGACACGGCCGGTCTGCTGGAAAAAATCGAGCCGCACAAACTGAAAGTGCCGCGTGGTGATCGCAGTGGCGTGGTGACCGAACCGTTCCTGACCAACCAGTGGTATGTCGCAATCAAGACTTTGGCCGAGCCGGCGATCAAAGCTGTGGAAGATGGCAAGATCCAGTTCGTGCCGAAAAACTGGGAGAACACCTATTATTCGTGGATGCGTGATATCCAGGACTGGTGCATCAGCCGTCAGCTGTGGTGGGGCCATCGCATTCCGGCCTGGTATGACGCGGAAGGCAAGATTTACGTGGCGGCATCGGAAGCCGAAGCACGCAGCAAATACAAGTTGTCTGCTGATTTGCAATTGACGCAAGACGAAGACGTACTCGACACCTGGTTCTCCTCTGCGCTATGGACTTTCGGCACACTCGGCTGGCCCGAGCAAACACAAGAGCTGAAACGCTTCCACCCCACTGACGTGCTGGTCACCGGCTTTGACATCATTTTCTTCTGGGTCGCCCGCATGATCATGATGACGCTGAAGTTCACTGGTGAAATTCCGTTCAAGACCGTGTACATCCATGGTCTGATCCGCGACGGCGAAGGCCAGAAAATGTCGAAGTCGAAAGGCAACGTGCTCGACCCGATCGACCTGATTGACGGCATAGATCTGGAAACGCTGGTACAAAAACGTACCAGCGGCATGATGCAGCCGCAACTCGCGCAGAAAGTTGAGAAAGCCACTCGCAAACAGTTCCCCACCGGCATTCCTGCCCACGGCACTGACGCGCTGCGCTACACCTACTACTCGCTCGCCAGCCTCGGCCGCGACATCAACTTCGACATGGGCCGCATGGACGGCTACCGCAATTTCTGCAACAAGATCTGGAATGCGGCGCGCTATGTGTTCATGAACACCGAAGAACAAATGGTGACCAAACCAACGGATACCAACCACTACTCACGCGCTGACCTGTGGATTCAAGCCCGCTTCCAGCACGCGCTGGCCAAGGTCAACGACAGCATGGCCCAGTACCGTTTCGATCTGGTCTCGCAAGCCGTCTACGATTTCTTCTGGAATGAATACTGCGACTGGTATCTGGAACTCTCCAAGCCCGTGCTGTGGGACAAGAGCGCTACTGCCGAACAACTGAACGCTACCCGTTACACGTTGTTGAGCGTGCTCGAACAAAGTCTGCGCCTCGCGCATCCGCTGATGCCTTTCATCACCGAAGAAATCTGGTTGGTAGCAGCACCTCAGCTCGGCATAACGGGCGACACCATCATGTTGCAGCCTTATCCGACACCCGATGAAACGGCAATCAATGCCGAAGTAGAAAAGGAAATTGAATGGATGAAGTCCATCATTCTGGCGCTGCGCAATATTCGCGGCGAACTGAATATCTCCCCTGCCAAAGCGATACCGGCATGGTTCAGCAAGGGCTCTGCCCAGGACAAGGCACAGCTCGCCAGCAACCAGCAATTCCTGACCAAGCTGGCCAAACTGGAAAGCGTCACCTGGCTGGACGACCCAGCCTCAGCCCCTGCTGCTGCCATGCAGCTTGCCGGTGATATGGAAATACGTGTGCCGCTTGCCGGATTTGTCGACATCAAAGCCGAACAAGCGCGCCTTGCGAAGGAAATTGAAAAACTGCAGACAGACATTACCAAGCTGCAAGGTCAGCTGGGCAATGACCGTTTCGTAGCGAATGCACCGCCTGCAGTTGTTGCCAAGGAACGTGAACGACTGGCAAGCAATCAAGCAGCACTGGTGCAGCTGGAAGCCCAAATGAAAAAGCTTGGCTAGAATGAACTCATTGCTGTAGCGACTAAAACCCGCCGCGGCAGTGAGTGATTGCCCCCAAAGCCTGCTATAAGAACCGGGAAAGACCGCAAAACCTAAGCCCGCGACATGTACTTCCCTGTCGTAGTACTTACTTTAACAATCTCTCCCTGCGCCAAATACTCCGGCACTTGTACCTCAAGCCCGGTACTAAGCTTGGCAGGTTTGGTTCGACTGGTAGCAGAAGCGCCTCTCATCTCAGGCACCGTTTCAACAATTTCCAACGCCACGGTGGATGGCAGAAGCAAAGTCAGCAACTTGCCATCCATCATCAACCCCATCATCCCTTCCAGTCCTTGTGTGATGTAGTACTGAAACTCCTCCATCTCGGCATTGGGAATTTCATATTGCGAAAAGTCCTCGCTGTTCATGAACACCCAGTTCTCGCCATCCTGATACGAGTACTGCACCGGCACTTTTTCGCAGTCAGCCTCCTTCAGCATGTCGTCACCCTTGTAGGTTTCGTCCAGCTTCTGGCCACTTTGCATATTGTTGTAACGAATCTTGTACAGCGTGGCGGCGCCGCGCGCAGACGGACTTTTCACTTCAATCTGTTTGACGATGTGGGGTATTCCACCAAGGTCTATCACCATGCCGTTTTTCAGTTCACTGGCTCTGAGCATTTGGACTCCGGAACGCACTAGGCTGCTTGAAAACGCCGAATTGTACACAGAAACAGCATCTTTCTACTGCAGCAGTGGTGGTCGGGAAAAGCTTGGGCTAGTATTACCCGTGTCAGTTGGGACTGCATCGCACAACGGCAGGCTGACAAAAAATACAAAAATAATTATTAGAAACAGGTCCATCCATGAACATCAAATCCACCCTGGCCGTGCTTGGTCCGGCCGTCGTGCTTGCGCTGGTTGCAGAATCACTCGAGCTGACCGAGCTGTTAAACCCTTCCTATCTGCTGGTGCTGGTTGTTGCATTGTTGGCATCATTAGCCACGGTATTCATCGGCAACTTCAAATTACCTCCCCGGCAACCAAGACCGGCCTCAACAGCAAAAACTCCCAACAAAACCGGCGGCAACAAGGAAACCGGTGCAGTGAAATGGTTCAATGCCAGCAAGGGTTTTGGCTTTATCACGCGCGGCAATGGCGATGAAATATTCGTGCATTTCCGCTCCATCGTCGGCCAGCGTTCGTTGCGCGATGGTCAACGTGTGGAGTTTTCCGTGACAACGGGCAGCAAAGGTTTGCAAGCCGAAGACGTGATCGCGCTCAAATAAGCGCAGCGTTGATACGAATCAGTTTGTCCAAGCATTTGTACGCTTACAGGCTTATTAATAGTGCGGTGGCTTCTCGTCCTGCGCGGAGCCACCATGCTCGACCCTGTCTTCCAGCTCCCCGAATTTTTCCTTCAACGTTCTTAGCTCCATTCGCAGCACATCCATCTGTTGTTGCTGCTTGATCAGCACTGTATTGAGCTGTTCGAGCGTGTGCTCCTGGAAGGCCACCTGTGACTCCAATGCCACCAGCGCATCACTGCTTTTGTCATTCATGTCCATTACTCATAGTTCAGCCCATAACCGCAGCAAATTGTGATAAACCCCGGCCAGCTCGGTAGCAGGACTGGCGGTGGCACTGTCATTGCCGGCGTTTGCGGCTACTTGCTGGATCGCCCGGTCCAGATCATAGAGCAACACCCGCTTGTGATCCTCACGCACCATGCTTTGAATCCAGAAAAACGAGGCCAGTCGCTGGCCACGGGTAATAGGGTTGACCTGATGCACACTGGTGCCGGGATAGAGCACCATGTCGCCCGCTGCCAGTTTCACTGCGCGCTGTCCAAAGGTGTCGTTGATGACCAGTTCACCGCCGTCGTAACTGGCCGGGTCTGACAAAAACAGTGTGGCGGAAAGATCGGTGCGAATCCTGTGCACGGTGTTACCGACCGGACGAATCGCCCCGTCGACATGACGACCATAGGTGTGCCCGCTCTCATAGCGATTGAACAGCGGCGGCAAAATTTTCAGCGGCAATGCAGCGGAGGTGAACATTGGGTTGCGATGCAGCGCTCGTACAATGACTTCACCCAACTGCTTGCCGAGCGGATGCTCATCCGGCAGTTGCTGGTTGCGTTTGACTTGCTTGGCCAGATAACCAGCACTGCCGCGCCCGTCTGCCCACTGCGCAGCCTCAAGTTGCTGTCTGAAATCAAGCAACTGGCCCGCATCAAGCACGCCTGGAATGCAGATCATCATCTGCTGCACCTACTCTTCACACAAAGCACTAACACCGACCACTAGTAATCCAGATTAAGCGCCAATACTGCACCGAAACCGGGGCCTGGCACCACATGGAACGGATGCAGCTGGTCGAAATAATACTCGTTAGTGAAGTTGGTGAGATTGAGTTTGACGCTGAAGTTGCTGCTCGCCTTGTATTTGACCATTGCATCGAAGGCCGAGTAACCAGGCACTTGCTTCACCGGCTGCGTGATAGCGGCCAGCCGCTCGCCCACATAACGACCGCCGACCCCGAACTGCAGCGTTGTTGTTGGGCTATAACTCAGCCACGCGGAAAGCGTGTTCTTCGGCACGTTGGCCAGCGGTGTGTCGGGCAGCACAGTTACTTGCGTGGTCTTCGCTTGCTCGCTGTCCAAGCGGGTATAACCACCGTTGACGGCAAAATATTGGTTGATACGGCCAGTCAAATTGAATGAAAACCCATTAACGGTTTGCTTGCCGGCCAGAATATTGAAGCCCGGCGTGGTCGGGTCGGGCACGCGGGCGTTGTCTTTTTCAATGTGGAACACAGCCGTGTCGACATTGAGCGCCTTGTTGAACAGCTCCCACTTAAGACCCGCCTCAACACTTTTGTTGATTTCGGGATCAAGCTTTGAATCACCAATGGTCAGGTTGCGACCGCTGTTGATGAACGATAGTCCTTCCGCCGAAGGGTTGAACGAATTGCCCCACCCCAGATACA
>CANCGR010000187.1 GCA_947377625.1 Gammaproteobacteria bacterium
GTGACGCGCGAGGAGTGCATCGATGACGCAAGCTCCTCCTTCCTCGAGAAAATATTCGACGGCGCACTGACACCGCTGGTCGCGCACTTCGTCAAGCAAAGCCCCATCAGCCAGAAAGACAAGGCAGAACTGGAACGCATCCTCGAAAAATACAACCGTAAGGAGAAATAGTCGTGGAAACCCTGACAAGCATTGCCTCATTCATCTTCTTCGCCTCGCTCAAGAGCACGGCCTTGCTGGCGCTGGTGCTGCTCGCGCAGAAGGCGTTCAGCCGTTACCTGTCCGCACATGGCCGCTACCTGCTCTGGCTGGCCGTCGTGATCAGCCTCATCACACCGGCGGGTTTCGAGCTGCGTTTGCCGAACGTAAGCGCAATCGATGCTTTTATGGAAGGGCCGCAAGAGCAAACACCGATTGCGCTACAAGACAGCAGCATTGCGCATGCGGGCGCGCCAATGTTCAGCGCTACGCCTGAACCCTACGCAAGCCTGCGGTGGGAATCCGCGCTGCCCCTGCTCTGGCTGACAGGCGTGCTCGCGGTGCTTGCGGCGATGGCCTGGTCGAGCCGCCGCTTCGCCGCGCTCGCGCGCAACGCAAGAGCGGCACCGGAGAGTTTGCAGGCTGATCTAAGCGAGTGCGAGCACCTGGCGGGATGCACAGCCGGCATTCGCCTGCTGGCATCAATTGACCTGCGCGCACCCGTAGTCGCCGGCCTCCTCAAACCGGTACTGCTCTGGCCCGCCGGATTGGAGACGCGGCTGACACCGGCCCAGTTGCAGCATGTGCTCATGCACGAAGTGATGCACGTGAAGCGCCACGACATTTTCAGCGCCTGCGCGGTCGCGGTGCTGCAGGCCCTGCACTGGTTCAATCCCGCCATCTGGCTTGCCTTCTCATGGCTACGCCAGGACCGCGAAATGGCCTGCGACGCCACAACGGTGCGCACGCTTCACACGGTAGACGCGCGCGACTACGCACACACGCTCATCGAACTTGGCGCCATGCGACCAGTGCGGGCGCGCTTTTCACCGGCTCTTGGAATACTGGACAGCCATGCGCAATTGCGCAGAAGAATTCACATGCTCGCGCAGGCGGCTGACTCCTCTACGTCTGCGCGGCATTTTTTTACAACCGCGCTATTACTGGCGTTCTCGACGCTTGCCTTCATTCAGCCGGCCATGGCGTCGCGCATGTTTGAAACCCCTGCTACTTTACCGACTGCACAGCTCGAAATTGAGCAGAGCGCTGCGGTCAGCGCAGCCACCGCACCGCTGACCTTCACCGCAACGAGGCAGGCCACTGCTCCACTCGTTAAGCCGGAAGCGAAGCAACTTCGCCAGGCACCGGCGGTGCAAGTTCTTGCCGAGCCCGTTCAGGAGACTGTCGTCACACCGGTACGCGAGCAACTCGTCTTCGCCAGTGCGGGAAGCACCGACGCGCTGCCTGCACCCGTCCTGAAACACAGCATCTCCGAGCAGCAAAACATCGCAGCGCCAACAACCGCACCTGCCGACAAGAGCGCAGCGCTAATCTGCCGTCGCCAGGACACTCCTGGCAGCAGGATCCAGACCCGCCGCGTTTGCCTGACGCAGAAGCAGTGGGTCGCAGGCGGCCTGGTGCCCAGACCATCCGCGTTCTCGCGCAGCCTCTCTCCCACCGACTTCCTGGAACCTCTGCCTGTGCCCCAGAACTGACAACCGGCGGATTCTGCGACCACAGGTGCATAAAGCAGAAGCGGCCCACTATGAAGCCAAGCAGGTTGCAAGCTGCGCTTGCAGGCCCTGCCCTCAGCGCCGCCCCACGAACTCATAGACATAGTGGCTGCTCTGCTTCTGCTCCCACTTGTCGGCCAGGTGATAGGTGCGTTTCCATATCCAACGATGGCAGTAATAACGCAGCGCGCCCTGCTTGGTGCAATTGCCGATGTTGAAGGGCATGTGGAAGTTGAGGCGCCGCCCGCGCTGCACTACGCGCATGTCGACCGGCTTGATCAAATGTGTGCCATTGGAATCGAGCAGCATCGTGTAGACGCTCGGGTCGGTCACCACCCGGCTTTCTTCCACATTGATGCCTGACACCGCAGTAGTGCCGGTGACATTAAGCGGCGCGTATTGACGCAATTCGGAAGCCGCACCTCCGGTGTAGCTGGGCCACAAGCTGGGGATCGGGCTGCCACCGCCATCATAGGAATGCTCTGCCAAGCTCTGCATGAACGAATAGTGATTGCGATAGCGGTTGCGTGCATCGCGCGGGGTATTGGCCCAGCCGGCGGCCACCGGCATCACCATGCCGGCGGAATTCAGGTACGGTGTGCAAGTGCCTGCGAGGTAGCCGGGCTGCGGACCAGTGGCCATCAGATTGTTCTGGCTGGTCCATAGTTTGGTGCCGCGTACCAGGCGCGGCAGCCATTCGGAAAACTCGAAGGCCTTGACCGGCTGCAGCACGGTAATGCCGCTGGGCACCAAATTGAGGGTATGGGGAAACACCGGATTGGGATTGGCGCAAGCCGAGTTCATCGTCACCACGCCATCGTCCACGCCCGGCAGCAGCCATTGGGTCAGGCCGAGCGCCTGGTTGCCGCGCGGATGTCCGCCTGCAATCGTCACGGTGGGAACCGGTGACATATTCACATAGTTGCCCCACACGACCTGTGATACCACCGGTACCAGATCGCGCAATATGCTGTTGAACAAAAACGTCATGTCGTTGTTGGTGTTGCAGGCGGTCGACGAACCCGTCACGGCTTGGGCAATCGCACACAGCACATTGGATGCAATGAGTGCAGGCCCGCCGAGTGACGCCGCAGCCAGCCCGGCGGTAGCGATGCGGCTGCCTGACCGCGCGCCATCCATCGACACATGTACGAGTACCTTGCTTGCAATCTGCCTCCCGCCCGCGCCGAAGTCACCGTTGGCGGCGCGACCAAACGCGCTGCTGATGATCAACGGCCCGGTAGAGTGGCCGATGATGATGCAACCATTTGAGCAGAATGGTCGCACCTGCCCGGCCGGAAATGTCGCGGGTGTCACGACGTTGCGGTTGGCGGTGATGGCCAGATAAATCTGCGTCAGCAACGCATGTTGCGCGTATTCGATGGTCTGGTTGGTGTTCCAGGCCACTACCAGGTAGCGGTTGGGCTTGGGTGCATATATTGGAGCAGCATCCACCCCGGTCCATTGCCAACCGGCGCCCGGCCAGGCAGTACTTCCTGAGGGAGCTGACAAGTGTTCAATCAGATGAGGTGTCCAGTAGCTCTCGGCAGTGGTGCGGAAATAGCCGCCGGCATTGAGAAATTCGCTCGCATCGGCGGGCCACAACTTGCTGGCGGGACCAGTCGGGTTGGCAATACGATCCATATTGTGCTCGGTGTTAAAGCCATGCACATAAATGATGTCGCGCCCTTCGAACGGCGCCGCTGCATTCAGGAAGGAGGCCGAGTTGCAGTCCACCTGCTTGCGACCCACCGGCCCGGCCGCGTTCACCGTTTGAGTGAAGCAGTCCCCTGCAGTGAAGGTATCAAACTTGCTCACCACCGGCAGCACGCTATTGGCCAGCGCCTGTACTGCCTCGGCATTCCAGTTTTTTTCCTCGTATTCATCGACCAGCTTTTCTGCATCGATGACATCCTGCGAAGGCTGCTCAGTTGCCGGCAAGGTGCCGCCGATTGAAGGTTCGCACGGCAGGTTTGGATAGAAGGCGTCGGTGGTGGTGTCAAGTTCCGGGTAGAGGCTGCTCAGCGAGCCTTCGTCTTCATCGACGCTCTCGGGTGCTTCAATCTCGAAGGCTTCTGCCGGCAGCACGGCATTGCCGCGCGCATCCAGCTTGGCCGCTTGATCGCAGCGCGTGATCTTCGCCGCGAATTCGCTGACGGCGCCGATGTGAAGGATCTTGCCGCCAGTCTGTGCCTTGCCCATGAGGTAGACGTGGCTGTCGGCCAGACCAAGGTACAGATCAGTCGCGGGATAGTAACGATACTGGTAGATGCCTTGGGTCTGTGTAGTTTCCTGACTGGGGAACATGGTCGGATACTGCGACTCGGCCCAGTCGAAGACCTGGTCGGCCGGCAGAGCGGCCCCATCGCCACCATCAGCGGCGGCAGTGCCTTTGATGCTGGTGAAAGTACAAGTGACGTTATCGTCCTTCGCGAGCGTAATGGTGGCAGTGCCCGTGAGCTTGCTGGTGATGGCGATGCCGCCGCTGCACGTCAGCCCGCTAAGCAGCCAGCCTTTGACCTGGGTTTCGGTGAAGCTGTAGATGCCGGCTGACAACCCGGAGAAAGTTTTCTGGCTGGGCAAGGTGGTGTCGCTGTCATCATCCAGCGCGAACGCAGGAATCGCAGCCTGGCTGCTGACATAAGCGAAATCCTGACCATCGTTGGGTTGGGCGTCTTTGACTATCGTGATGCTGGTGGTGGTGAGCACCGGTTGAGCAACCGAAAACGTGGTGCAGATATTGAGGTTGTTAAGGGTGTTGGGGTCGCCAGGAGAGCCTGCATTCTGCGCGGCACTGACGCTTACACAGTTGGTGAACTTGTCGCCTTGGGGAATCGAGTATGAGATCAGGAAAGTGCCTGAAGCCTTTGGTGCAAGTGACACGTTTACTTTGGGGCAACTTACCGGGATGTCATTGATCACTTGCGCACCCGGCGAGCATGAAGCCGGCAAAGTGCCGCCTGCTCCCAGCAGCGTGGCATTGCCACTGCCCGAAAGCGTATCGGTGATGCTCAGCGGTGCCACAGACGCAACGTCACCGATATTGGTAACCGTGACAGTACACAGAAACGATTGACCGCCGCTGCTGGCACACGCGTTGGTAACACTCAGATCAGCTGCTGCGAGTGCTTCTGTGCCCCACAGGGCAACCGGCATCGCCAGCAACAGGACTTTCAACCAAAGACGGGCACCACTGAACGGCAAGCTCATGTCTGCACTCCATCATGAATACGGCGGTTAACAAGCAAAAGAGGCGACATGAAGTATTGAAGCCAGTGGCTTTCATAGTATCGGAGATAACCATCAGCGTATTCAACGTCGTTTGACTTGGTTCGTGGAAGGATCGTGAAGATCCTTGGCGATGTTGACGCCTATGTGCGGGCAATGAGAGCTCCCCCGCAATAGGAAACATGGAAGCCCACGGCTCACCCGCGAATTTTCAGATGCTTGTTGATTAGTGTACTTTCGTACACTAATATGCCGTCCCATGGCTCGCCCAAATAATGACCCACTACATCTCGCCGCTCTGCAGGACTATTACGCCCAGCACCGGTTGATCCCCTCCTACTCGGCTATCAGTGCCCTGCTGGGCTTTCGCGCCAAAAATGCTGCGGCCTCGCTGGTCGGCCGGTTGGAAGCAGCCGGCTATATCCAGCGCACCCCGGACAAGCGCCTGACGCCCACCGACCGCTTCTTCGAGCGGCCTCGCTCCATCACCTCAGTGCGCGCCGGCATGCCCGAGGCAGCAACAGACAGCTCCGCCGACATGGTGAACCTCGACTCGCTGCTCGTACAAAAGCCCTCGGTGACATTCCTGATGCCCATCAAAGGCGATTCAATGAAAGACGCCGGCCTGCTCGAAGGCGACACCGTGGTGTGCGAGCGTCGTCAGCGCGCCGATGTTGGCGACATCGTGGTTGCCTTTATCAATAACGAAGTAACGGTGAAACGGCTGGCGAAGGAACGCGACCGCTATGTGCTCAAGCCTGAGAACAAGGCTTATCCGGTGCTGCGCCCTGATCCGCTGGAAATTCTCGGCGTGGTGACGGGTAGCTATCGTTCGTACCGGCGGTGACATATGACGCAAGCTGACCTATCACCCGCATTAGCAACAGTTCTGCGCAACCCGGCCATCTGGCGCGCGCAACAAGCAACACAGAGCAGCTACGGCCAAAACAAAGGCATTGCCACCGGCTTTGCTGCTCTCGACCAGGTCCTCCCGGAAGCCGGTTGGCCCATCTCATTGACCGAGCTGCTGGTTAATGAGATGGGCGCCGGCGAACTTTCCTTGCTGACACCAG
>CANCGR010000188.1 GCA_947377625.1 Gammaproteobacteria bacterium
ATCAGCAACCCGCAAACCCACTGTCATGTAGCGGTCGAGCAACAGTGGCGATGAGCGCAACAGCTCGGCAATGTTGTCGAAGCCGTAATCGCCGCCATCGCTGGGCAGCAACTGGGTTAGATCAACATCGACACCGAGCAAGTCACGTATCGAATTGGTGTATTCAGCGCGGTTCAACCGATGGATGGTGGTGGTGCCGGCATAGGGATGCGCGGAGGCTGATGCATCCAGTGTGTGCTCAAGTGCCGAGACAAACAGTTTGCGTTCTTCACGGCTGGGTTGGGGCTGATCACGCGGCGGCATCGCACTGATTTTGAGTTTGCGCAGCACCTTTTCGAAAATCGCCGGGTTCTTGACCACATCATCAGGGGTACGCCCTTCGAGTGCGAGTTCACCACTGAAGTCGTCGTAGTTGTGGCACTTCATGCAGTACTTATCGAGCATCGACCACTGACCCGCCAACTCACTATGCACAGTAGATGGCTTCTCTGCCGCGCCGGCAGTTGTTGCCAGCACCGTTAACGCGATGCCGGCTGCCAGCGCACAAAGTTTCGGCATCGTCATTGCGCATTTCCTGTGGACAAAGACTGCAGCAGTGCGGCTATTTCAGCGGGCTGTGCCAGCGGCGCCTGGAAGTAAAAACCTTCTCTTGGCTTGGGCGCTTCCATCTTCTCGACTGCTTGTTGCGCGCTCAGGCCGTTTTTGTCTTTGGCATCGAGCGCTGCGCCGCTGGCGACCAGCGTTTTCACGATGCCGGGGTGCAGAGCTTTAGCCGCCACATGCAGCGCCGTTTCGTCATCGGGGCCGCGTGCGTTTACATCGGCACCGGCTTGCAGCAACAACTTGACCGCATCCAGCGGTTCGCGATCGGCCGCTTCCCGGAAAGTGGGCAAACCTTCGCGCAGGTCGTTGGGGCCGCCGGAAACGCCAACCCCTTTGCCGCCAGTGATCGCCATCATCAGTGCGGTCTTGGTCACTTCAGCTTTCATTGAGGTGGCCGACCCTGCCACCGGGTCATCTGCCTTGGCTACCTTGGCGGGTTTCCATGCGGTATCGGCACCATGGGCCAGCATCAGCTTCAACCCCTCTACATCGGCGGCGATGGCAGCGCGATAGAACGCGGTGGCATAGACGTTGGTATCGCAGCACATGGAGGCGTTGTGCATTTGCCCAATAAAAGGTTTGTTGGGGGAAGCCCCTGCTTCGAGCAAGACGCGAGTGAGATCCAGTGCGCTCAATTTGTTGGGATGGTCAGCGCGATATACCGTTCCGTCGCGAGCGCGCCAATCGGTGGTGGCATCATGCATTTCAGTGATGAAATACAACGAGCCGTCATCAGCATCGGCTTTGAGAGTGAGCAGCAGCGCGGCAATATCGAAGCGATCATTCACAATCGCCAGCATCATTGGCGTTGAACCATCGCCGTTAGTGACATTGATGTTGGCCTTGTGCTCAATCAACAGTTTGATCATGGCCTCGTTGCCATTGCGTGCGGCCCAATGCAAGGCAGCAAAACCGCCAGAAGGAAAGTCGGCATTTTTGCGCTTGGTCAATTCTGAGACACGCGAGCGCAGGTTGGGGTCGGCGCCGGCAGCAAGCAGCACTTTGGCTACTTCCACATGGCCTTCGGCCGCCGCCCACATCAATGCCGTTTGCTGGTCGAGCGGCTCGGTGCCATTGGCATTGGCACCGGCTTTAAGCAGCACTTTCACCGCGTCAACGTTACCCGCTCTTGCGGCGGCCATGAGCACGGGCTCAGTGCGCAGTTGCGCGTCTTCCAGCTTGGCGCCATGGGCCAGCAAGGCGCTGATCATGCTGGCGTTGCCGTAACGACCAGCCTGCAGCAAAGGCGTAATACCCAGGGTATTAGGCAGGTTGGGATCGGCGCCGCCATCAAGCAGCAGCTGCACGAGTTGGGGAGAAGAATTGTATACAGCCCACAGCAGTGGAGTGGAGCCATCAGGCTCAGGCACATTGACGTTGGCGCCAGCTTTGATCAATTGGCGAGCCTGCGCCAAATCATCAGTCCGCGCCGCCGCCGCGATCGAACCCACAGCATAGGCCAAGGGTGCAAACCCTGAGGCTGCTGCTGTTACCAAGGCAGCCAGCACAACAGTCGTCATCGTCGTGTTGAATGCCGCAGGCATGGCGTTACTTTTCACAACTCTCATACGTACTCCCACCTTTTTTGTTGGCATTCCGGATGCCAAGGTTCAGCAGCAAAGCATCAATGCTTGCTACGGGTAGTGCGACTTACTGAAGCTGGTAATTTCGATTATCCGCAGAGGCGGATATACAGACTGGAAATCCCCTGAAAACGTCCTGAATAATGCAACTCTTATTATTGATAGCCCAGAAGGATAATCGTGCCGGTTGCAGCTGTCTACGGGCTTTACCGGGAAAGCCGGGGTTTGCCCGCCGGTGCCTGCTCATCGACCGCAATCGCGTAGAAACCACTCACGGCATAGGTGCTCATAACTGCCACCAGATCCATAGCCCCGTGCTCGCCGAACAGTTCTTTGGCCTTGGCAAAGGTGGCCGGCTTCATCTTGCGATCGCTCAACATTTCGCGCCCGAAACGAATGACGGCAGCATCAGCGTCATTCATACCGGTTAACGCCCCTTTGTTACGCACTACATCGATGACCTTGGCATCGACCCCGGCCTTCACCGCTGAAGGTTCGTGCCCGTTCCACTCAAGGTCGAAGTTGGTCTCACGGCAGGCCACCAGAATGGCAAGCTCGCGCACGTGGGCGTTCAAGGTGCCTTTGACGATGGCGCCGTCATGCAGATCGAGCAGGGCGGTGGCCACCGGGATGTTGTAGGCCGCAAATGCGAGCGGCCCCTTGATCTCGTCGGTGGGGGTATTGCTGCCGCGCACAAAGATATCGAACAGGCGCTTGGCACCGGCGTCGGTGTCTTTGCGCTGCACATAGGGCAAACGCGCCAGCGAATTGGCATTGATGTCGGCCGGCAATTGCTGCGCGTTGGCAGTCATAGCCGTGGAAAAAACCAATAATGCGGAAAGTAATGCTGAAGTAGTGCGGAACAATGATTGAGCAACTGACAGGGCGGGTAGACGAAACAGTCTCATGACATTCTCCTTGTGTTTTTGTTGGAGCGCCCGGGGAGCATATAGCCCGCCCCCGTGAAAGTCAGCCGTAATTTCTGCCCTGCCTATTTTGCAACTGCATCTGCCGAGGGGGTAAAGGGGTTCGCCGGTTGTTCCGGTTGTCCGTAGGCAAACATAAGCACTGCCAACACCATGGTTGCTGCATACAGATAGTTGGCCATCAGCTTCAGTTTGTGGGTAAACACCAGATTCATCTCGGTATTACGCTTGGCGAGATAATGCTTCAAATCGCTGTGCAAGGTGCCAGATTGCTCACTGCTGTTGAGAAAGCTGCCGAGTTGGTAATTAAGGACGATGCCGCTGCCAACCAAGGCCTGGGTAAGCGTGACACCCCGCGTGTCGATCTGGTTGATGGCCACGCCGTGTTTCTGGAACAAGCTGTTGCCCGGCATCAGCCCCTGCATCAAACGCAGTGCCGACACCGCATCAATGCCAGACCCCAAACACAGAATAAGCAAATTGAGATAGGCCACTTCAAACATCTGCCGCAGCCAATGGTCCGGGCTGACTCGCAGTGCCAGGGCGACCAGCAGCGGATCAACAGCGCCTGCGGCAGAGCGCTGCAGGGTGCGAACAATCAATTGGCGGTACGCCACATAGAGCACAACGCACTTCACAATGGCGCCAAACAAGAATTGCCCGCCAGTAATCTTGCCGGCCGCCAATGCCGGCGCCGGCCCGGCCAGTACTGCCACCACGAAGGTCAGCGCCGGATAAATCAGCTTGGAGCGCACCGCCTTGAATTGCTGGTGCCGCGTTACGAAAAATATTTCCAGATCGGCCAACACCCCGTCCAGGCGGCCGGCCTCTTCGCCGATTTTGATCAGCGCCTCTTCCCACGGCGTGATCATCTTGGCATAAGCCAGCACAGCCGACAGCGGCCTGCCTTTTTGCAGCAAACGCGGCACCATGGCCAATTGCGGGCAGTGGAACGCCGGTGGCACCCGTAACGGATCGATGATCACATGCAACGGCAGGCTGGCATTCACGCCAACATAAAGCTGGTGATAGAGCTGGGCTTTGTGTTCGAGACTGTGGGACATATGAACCGCTCCTTTCTGTAAAAACCGGGCAAGAAACGAATACAATTAGCCCCCCTGAATTTACTGCCACTTCAGGCACGACTTACAGTTCTACGGCTGTAATGTATCTTTTATAACGCTGCACTCAAAATTGGATGTTAATGAAACTTGTCGACCTGAAAAAAATTATCTCCGAAGTACTGGCAACTCTGCCCAAACCGCACTCAGCAGATGTTATTGATGAGGTATTTTTGGCGATCGAGCAGAATGACCGCCTTTTCAGAATTTACTCGGAATGCTCTATTAATCTTGGGCGGGCCAAGGTGAATGCTGCGGGTGACAATTGGGTGAAGAAAGAGCTCGGCAGGACTGTCTTGCGTGAATCCCCGGCGCAGTTAAGCAAGCTGATAGACACCTATTCGGTGCTGAACATCAAGGCAGCGGCAGCGCCCAAGAAGGCTGCGGGCACTGGCGCCAAACCCAAGCCCAAAACCACTACCGCCAAAAAACGCCTGGAACAGGATGCCAGACAGGCATTGTCTGACTATTACATGGCCAACAAAGCCTCGCTGCCACCAGAAATAGCCTTGTATCGCGAAGAAGTTCTGGCGCTCATCAGAGCCGGTGTCCCGGTAGCCGAAGCGTTTGAACGGGCGGTGGATGAAGGGGCTGTTTAATCAGGTGTAGAAACAGGTGTCAGAGTCACATCTCTTGCGAACGCGACTCTGACAATGTCTTACGTTATTTCGAGCGCGGCAGATGCAGCGACATCAGCGTCACTTCGCCTTCGATCTTGCTGAACCAGTGCGGCACACCTTCCGGCACCAGCAGGAAGTCGCCCACGGCCAGTTTGGATTCAACGCCGCCTTCAATGCCAGAGCCGCTCCAGTTGACGCCAGTTTGCTTGCCCTCCAGCAGCTTGCCGCCAGTGACCATGGTGGCACCGCCTTTCACTACATAGAACAGCTCGGCTTCGGTGTCGTGCACCGATGCGCTCTGGGGCACGTTAACACGATGCTCCATGTTGACTGCGTAGGGCGCCAGCTGCATGAAGGCCTGGAAGCCGTTCTTGTCGGTGGGCTGCTTGGCGACGATGGCGGCCAGATCGGCTGCGGTGACAACAACGCCTTTGGTGGGCTTGGCCTGTGCCGGCGGCGCGGCTGGCTGCTGGGCCAGCGCTGCTGAGGCCAGCAACGCCGAAAGAACAGTGAACGAAAATGCCTTTGCTATTGTTGTCATGGATAGATCCCCTGTGTGTTGTATCAACAATGGTTTATGGAAGCCCGATTCTGAGTCAAATCTGTATCAGAGTCACATTTCCTGAATTACCACGATCTGGTACGGCGGCCGCCAATATAACGAGCCGGATTGGGCGTATTCCGTTTCGTCATTTGCTGGATTGCACTGGTTCAAAACCTGGGGTCCTTCTGGCCTTGCAATATTCTCCCTATTAAAGAGCAAAGGAACATTACAGGCTTGGTCAGTGAATGTAGATGCTGGCAGATGCCAAGGGGACGCTAAAACGCATAGCGAACTGCAAGAGTTATGCATCCGTCATGCGGCTTTCCGAGAGGTTGAAACAGAAGGGAAACTGGCTGGGGTGGCTGGATTTGAACCAACGCATGACGGAATCAGAATCAAACAGAAGTTGATCCGTGCCCAGTAGTAAGTTGAAGAAGGCTAACAAATTTTTCTTCGGCTAGTCCGCCGACCTCGCCGAAACCGAGCCTATTCCGAAACAGACCTCAGTTTGGGGTGGCACCGAACCGAGTAAGTTGAAGACCCGTAACAGTTTTTGCCCACCGAACACCGAACTGAACCCGAAATTGTCGGACACAAGAAATGGTGGGCCAACAC
>CANCGR010000189.1 GCA_947377625.1 Gammaproteobacteria bacterium
ATCGAAGACCCTGGCTCCAACACCGGTGTGTGCGGCTGGGGTTATTCGTGTGCCTATTCCAATTCCATTTCATGGGCCGGTGCCAACAAGCCGCTGCCGCATGAAGTAAATCCGCTGGTGGTGTTTGAACGCTTGTTTGGCGATGGCGCCACACCGGAAGAGCGCCAGGCACGGCGTCTTGCCAATGCCAGTATTCTCGACGCCGTTACCGGCAAGATTGGCAGCCTCAAGAAAACTCTGCCCGCCAGTGACAAGTTGAGAATGGATGCTTATCTGGAAAACGTGCGTGAAGTTGAACGCCGTTTGCAGATTGCTACCCAAAGCACTTCTGCTGCACCGACCATGGACATTCCGTTTGCACCGCCGCAATCCATCGATGCACAAATAAAACTGATGTGGGACTTGCAGGTGCTGGCGTTCCAGGCCGACATCACACGCGTATCAGCGCTGCTGTTTTGCCGCGATGAAAGCGGCACGTCCTATCCTGGTTCGGGTGTCACCACTGCCAACCACAGTTCCTCGCATCACGGTGAAGACCCCAAACGCCGTGAAGACTGGGCCAAGATCAACCGCTATCACATGCAGACCTTTGCGTATTTCCTCGACAAGCTCAAACAGTCGCCCGACGGTGAAAGCAACTTGTTCGACAACTCGCTGGTGCTGTGGACCAGCAACATGGGCAATGCCAACCAGCATAGCCATGTGAATGTTGGACAGTTGTTGGTGGGCGGTGCGATGGGGCGTCATAAACCCAAACAACTCAACATTACCGACACCGGGCCGACTGCGAATTTCCTGCTGAGCCTGCTGCACATGTATGGCATCGACAAAGACAGCATCGGCGACAGCACGCGTGCCACTTCGTTGACGTGATATTCCGGAGTAAACAAATGCAATTGAAAAAGATGCGACTCGCACTGGTCTTTGTGGGTGGACTTGTTCTGTTTGCCCAACAGGCATTGGCGCAAGCTACGCTGGCGGACGCGGCCGAGAAGAAAGATTTCCAGGCGGTGCAAAAACTGTTGCAGGACAAAGCCGACGTGAAGATCGCGCAAGGCGATGGCAGCACTGCGCTGCACTGGGCCGTGTACTGGGACAACCTTGCCGCCACCAAAGCCTTGCTGGCTGCCGGTGCTGATGCCAAAGCCGCCACGCGCCTGGGCGCAACACCGCTGTATCTGGCTGCCGTCAACGGCAACGCTGCCATGTTGCGCCTGTTGCTCGCCGCCAAGGCCGATGCCAAAGCTACCGTGTTGCAAAATGAAGAAACCCCGCTGATGTTTGCGGCGCGTGCGGGCAGCGTGGATGCGGTCACTGTGCTGCTGGATGCCGGCGCCAATATTGAAGCCAAAGACGGCTATCGTGGCGACACTGCCTTGCTGTTTGCGGCTGAACAAAATCACGCTGACGTAGTACAGCTGTTGCTGGAACGTGGCGCCAATGCCAATGCCCGCAACAGCACCGTGGTTGCCGAAGGTCGGCGTGGCCCCGCTGCTCCCACCGGCGGGCTCAGCGCACTGATGCTGGCCACGCGCGAAAACGGCATTGAGACAGTCAAGGTGTTGTTGAAGCACCACGCACTTGTGAATCAGCAATCGGCTGAAGGTCACACGGCACTGCTGACGGCGATTCAAAATGCTCACATCGAACTCAGTAACCTGCTGATTGAAGCGGGCGCTGATGTGAACCTGGCCAATGATCGTGGCTGGAATCCGTTGTATATGGCGATAAAAATGCGTTCGCCGGAAAAAGGCACGATGCCGAATCCCTACATCGACATGAATGGCCTGTATCAGGTGATTGAACAGCTGCTGGCCAAAGGCGCCAACGTCAACGCGCGCCTGTTGGACGACACCGAAGTGCACAACTCGATTCGTTCAACCTGGTTGGCGGAAGCGGGCGCGACGCCGTTTCTGCGTGCATCGCTGTGTGGCGATTTGAAAGTCATGAAGCTGCTGCTGGCGCACGGCGCCGATCCGAAAATTGCCACCACCGACGGCACCACCGCGCTGATGGCATTGGCGGGTGTCGGTTACACCAAGGGCTTTATGCACGATATAGGTTCGCTGGAAGACTCGATGGAAGCCATGCGCATCCTTATCAAATCCGGCATTGATCTCAATGCGCAGAACACCGACTTGGTGCGTGCCATTCACGGTGCTGCCCACAAGAATTTCGTGCAGGGCATTCAGCTGTTGGTCGACAACGGCGCTGACCTGACTGCGCACAGCAATCGTCGCGGTCAGTTTCAGGGCGCCGGCACACTCGAAGGCAACACTGTGCTTGACTGGGCCGATGGTTTTCAGACCGGCATGGAATCGGCGATCTATAACGCCGAGGCGGTGGAGCTGGTCGAGAAACTGCTGACAGCACGCAAGCTGCCGCTGGAACGCCTGGCCGGCACCATTGGTGGTCGCGTGGTGCAAAAATAAAATTTGGCTTTCGGTGTTTTTTATAATGCGGTTTCTTTTGGTTTCCTGCCTGTTGGCAACTGGTTTTGTGCAAGCCCAAACCACCACGCTCGATGGCGTCTATACCACCGCACAGGCGCAGCGTGGTGCGCGCACCTATAAAACTATTTGTGCCAATTGCCACGAAGGTGGCGAACCCGATGCAGCGCCGCTGTTTGGCGGCGACTTCGTTGAGCGCTGGCGCGAAGCACCACTGGCTTTTTTGTATGGCTTCATCAGCAAGGAAATGCCGAGTGATGAACCCGGCACTTTGAGTACGCCGGTATATCAGGACGCAGTGGCCTATCTGCTGCAGCAAAATGGTTATCCGGCTGGAGCCAAGGAAATCACCGCACAACAAGTGGCCGATATTCGCTTGGTAGGTGAGAAAGGCGCAGCACCACTGCCCGCTTCGGCATTGGTGCGTTTGGTGGGTTGCCTGCAATCGGCAGACGGCAACTGGCAGTTGCAACGCGCGACCTTGCCGGAACGTGTTCGTACTGCGGATGCAAGCACGCCAGAAGAAGTGGCCTTGTCTGCCAGCACAGCTGCGGGTGAAGCAAGCTATCTGCTACAGCGCATCGAAAGTTTTTCGCCGGCCAAGTTGCAAGGCAAGAAAGTGCAGGCCAAGGGCATGTTCGATATTGCAAGTGGCAAGGCTACGCTGGGTGTGCTGTCGTTGGTGGCTGCCGGAGATGGCTGTTGAAAATCATCGTGGCAGTGTTGCTGGTTGTGCTGGCGACACCGGCAAATGCTGACAACACGCCGACCACAGGTGCCACCACGCTCGATGGCGTGTTCACCAGCGCACAAGTGCAGCGTGGCAAGAGCGCTTACACGCGCAACTGTTCGGGTTGTCATTCCGGCAACTTGCAAGGCGAAGGCATAGAGCCGCCGCTGATCGGCGATTTGTTTCTTGATGCCTGGCGCGAAGACAAACTGTTCAGCCTGTACGACTTCATGCAAACCCGCATGCCGAAGGAAGGCCGCAACACCAGCCCCGGCAGCTTGGCCAAACCGCAGTATCTCGACATCCTCACTTACTTGCTCGATCGCAACGGCTTTCCGGCCGGCATGCAAGAGCTGACGTTGGAACAACTCACCACCACCCAGTTTGTCGGTCTTAACGGCCCGGCGCCGCTGCCGCCAAGTGCGATGGTCAGATGGGTAGGTTGCTTGCAGGTGAATGACAAGAATGTCCAGCTGACACAAGCCAGCGGCCCAACCCGCGTGACAGTGATAGACGAAACCGATGAGCGTGAAATCGCTCAATCGAAAGAAGCGGCACTGGGTGCGAGTGCGATAGCGTTGACCAACGTGCCACAACTGCAATCGGTAGCCGCGCTCGCTGCGCTGGCCCACAAAAAAGTACAGGCCAAGGGCGTGTTGAATGTGGCGAGCGGCGTCAGCAGCGTGCAAGTGCTGTCGTTGGTCAGCACCGGGCAGGATTGTTCAACTGTTGGCAATTGAACACTGGCAGTGCCTGTATTACCGGGTTTGCTGAAAGTTATGGAAAGGGCGCCGGTCCTCGTTGTTGGCCCCGGCCAGCTGTTGTATGTTGTCCGGCACATTCGTTCAGTTTCCTTGATGGAGGTTCCTGCCATGAAGTTGCTTCGTTTCCTTACCGTGTTCTGCACCACCCTTTTGATGGCTTCACTCGCGCATGCGCAAGGCGCGCAGGATTTCAGCAAGGTTGAAATCAAGGCCAACAAGATTACCGACAAGTTCTATACGCTTGATGGCCAAGGCGGCACCATCGGCGTGCTGATCGGCCCCGACGGTGTGTTCATGGTAGACACGCAGTTCGCGCCACTGAGCGACAAGATCGCCGCTGCCATCAAGCAGCTCACCGCGCAGCCCATCAAGTTCGTCGTCAACACGCACGTGCATGGCGATCATACTGGCGGCGATGAAAACTTCGGCAAGATGGGCGCGACCATCATCGCGCGCGAAGAGCTGCGCTTCCGGCTTGCGCATCCTGCACCACTGGCCAATGGCCAGCCCGGTGTGCCGACGGCTGCTGTGGGCTTGCCCAAGCAAACCTATCGCGACCAGTTGACCATGTTCATGAACGCTGAAGAGATTCAACTGATTGCCGTGCCGCGCGCCCACACCGACGGCGACACGATGATCTACTTCCCCGGCATGGACATCATCATGACCGGCGATTTTTATCGGGCCATCCAGTATCCGAACGTGGATCGCGCCAACGGCGGCTCACTGCAAGGGCTGATCGACGGCCTCGGCATGGTGATCGGCCGCGCTGGCCCGAACACGAAAATCATTCCGGGCCATGGGCCAATCGTTGATCGCAACGCCGTGGTAGCACATCGCGACATGGCCATCACCGTGCGCGACCGTGTCGCTGCATTGATCAAACAAGGCAAGACTGAAGACGAAGTGGTGGCGGCGAAAGTCACTGCTGATCTGGACGCAAAAGTTCAGCAGCCGGGCACTACCGGCGAGCGTTTCGTGCGTCAGGCTTATGCTGATTTGCAGGCTACTCGCTGATCGAACTGACTGAATTCCGCTTCAGGAATTCAGTCATCCGCCAATCCCCACACAAGGTGTGCATCAATCAGTAGCGAGT
The DNA here is from genome assembly GCA_947377625.1 of Gammaproteobacteria bacterium. Classification (GTDB taxonomy): domain Bacteria; phylum Pseudomonadota; class Gammaproteobacteria; order Pseudomonadales; family Pseudohongiellaceae; genus CAILUG01. The sequence goes on from CANCGR010000189.1 coordinate 5,041, forward strand.
AATAGGCGCGCGCTGCAGACACTTTCGCTGCGAGCGCAGATTGAGTCGCCAAAGTCGCTTGTCGTTGTGTTCTCAGCAGCGCTTGTAAATCAGCTTCTTTTTGGCTGTAAGCGTGTTGCAGCAAGTCGCTGTTGTTCTGCATCGTAGTAGCGCCGGCTTCTGCCAGTCGCCAGCTTTCGTAAGTGCCTTGTGTGTGTGCCAGCGCGCTGGCGATGTTGGTTTCCAATGTGCGCTGAGCCAATTCAAACTGCTGGTGCGCCAGCTCTGAGGCGTACACTGCTTTTGTAGCCCGTGTGCTGCGTTGGGAGCCGGGAATGGGCATGCTGACTGAAATGCCGACCACGTGATCGGCACCGCCTGCTTCAGACGCCGTGAAAAATCCGATGGTGGGATCTGGTATGCGGTCTGCACGCATTCGATCACCGACAGACTGCGCCTGCTGCCAGCCGATGCGGGCAATTTTCAGTTCGTCGCTCTGTTCAATGATGCGTGCGTGCAAGTAGGTGGAAGCCAGTGTCAAAGGCGCTATCGCCGGCACAGTCGAAAATTCACGGGTCATGCCGGGAAAGCGGGTGTGCAATTTGGCCCATGCTACTGCTGCTGCCATTTTGGCTTCGCTGTAGACACGTTGCTGCTCGGCGACTTCTCCTTGGGCAAGGCTCACATCCAATTGCGAAGCGGAGCCAGCTTGTAATCGTGTTTGCACAAGCTCCACATTGTGCTGGATGGCTTGCTGATTTGTCGTTGCCAGCACAGTGCCATGCTCCGCCTGCAGCCAATCCATCCACAGGTTGAGCAGCAGGCGAGCGGCTTCGTGCATTGCTTCACCCTGCTCTGCCTCGCCTTGTTCGAGCATGGTCTGCCCGATGCGTTTATCCGCGCGGGCTTTGCCGGGCAAGCGCACGGTTCGCTCCAGCGCTGCATTCCATTCACGATAGTTGCCACCGCCGGCGCCTGGGGTGTGT
>CANCGR010000190.1 GCA_947377625.1 Gammaproteobacteria bacterium
AGTTTGGCTAGTTTGGCTTCCACTTGCTCTTGCGACTGAGTTTTCAGTGCTTCCATGAAGTCTTCGTACACGTTGGTGTAATTGCGCGAAGCGCTCACGTTGCCGTCAATCAGAAATCTGAGCAGATAGCGAGTACTCCCCACTACGGACTGACCATTGGAGGAGGCAGGTGCAAAGGTCCAATTTTCAATCGCTGCGATTGCCGCCTTCTTGAATTCCGCCGATCCGGTTGCGTTGACGACGGTAATTTCAAATGGCTTGCCGCTAGCATCCACCATCATGCTCACCTCGACGTCAGCCTCTTCACTTTGTGACAGCGCCCGCCTTGGATAGTAAGGATTCAAGGTCTTGAGCGGCTTGGGTGGCTCATAGGTTTCTACCTTGATGTCTTGCGCACTGGCATTACGCGCAAGGAGCAAGGCTGCAGAGCACAGAAAGACTGCACACTTTTTGAACATGGTACCTCCTTGTTGTTTTGAATTTCTTATTTGTTCTTTTTCAGGAATGGTCCAGCAATACAAAACTGTAGCGCCAGGGATTGTTGGCGTCGGGGTTGTGAGTCTCGCGGGATATTTCCTGCCATTCACTGCGTTTGAATTCGGGGAAGAAAGCATCAGCTTCAGGCTCTGCATCAACCTCGGTGAGATACAAGCGATCTGCCAACGGCAAAGCTTGCGCATAAATCTGCGCGCCGCCCATCACCATCACTTCGTGCTGATCGGCTGGTAACAGTGTTTGCGCTTTTGCCAGTGCTTCCTCGAGCGAATGCACAAGCGTGATGCCCGGGGCTGAATACCCGGCATTGCGACTGATCACAATATTGGGCCTGCCCGGCAATGGCCGGCCAATTGACTCAAATGTATTACGACCCATCACCACCGGTTTGCCGAGCGTGACACGTTTGAAATATTTGAGATCTTCCGGCAGATGCCATGGCATCTTGTTGTTGAGGCCGATGGCGCGATTGCGCGCGCAGGCCACAATGAGAGCGACTTTCATTTTACTCACACAGCCACCGGTGCTGAGATATGCGGGTGGCATTGGTAGTTCACGATTTCGAAATCTTCAAACTTGTAGTCAAACAAACTGACTGGTTTGCGCTTGATGTTGAGTGTCGGTAGCGGGAACGGCGTACGCGCCAACTGAGTCTGCACTTGCTCCATGTGATTTGAATAAAGGTGTGTGTCACCACCTGTCCATACAAAATCACCCACATCGAGATCGCACTGCTGCGCCATCATGTAAGTGAGCAAGGCATAAGACGCAATGTTGAACGGCACGCCGAGAAATGTATCTGCTGAACGTTGATAGAGCTGGCACGAGAGCTTGCCATTGGCGACATAGAACTGAAACAGTGAGTGGCAAGGCGGCAGCGCCATTTCGTCAACGAAGGTTGGGTTGTAGGCAACTACCATGTGACGACGCGAATCCGGATTGTGTTTGATGCTGTGCAACACCTTGCTGATCTGGTCAATGGTAGTGCCATCCTTGCCAGGCCATGCACGCCACTGGCGGCCATAGACGGGGCCGAGATCGCCGTTGGCATCAGCCCATTCGTCCCAAATACCGACGCCGTGGTCTTGCAGATATTTGATGTTGGTGTCGCCCATGAGGAACCACAGCAGCTCATGGATGATCGAACGCAGATGCAGTTTCTTGGTGGTGACGAGTGGAAAACCTTCAGCGAGATTGAAACGCATCTGATGGCCGAACACCGACAAAGTGCCGGTGCCGGTACGATCTTCTTTACGTACGCCTTCGGCAAGAATACGGCGCATGAGGTCGAGATATTGCTGCATTACTGCGCCCTCTGGCGATAAGCCCACACCATGATCGCAATGCCAACCAGCACCATCAGGATCGATAGTTGCTGACCACGTGTCATCCAATCGAACATTACAAAGTTAAGCTGCGCATCGGGTTGGCGGAAGAACTCAACCACGATGCGCTGCGCACCGTAGCCGATCATGAACAGGCCGCCCACAGCAAAGCGCGGACGCGGTTTATTGGAATACCACCACACCAACACGAACAACACGATGCCCTCCAACGCCAACTGGTAAAGTTGTGACGGATGCCGTGGCAGCTGGCTGGGATCGCGCGGAAATACCATCGCCCAACTCACATCAGTTGTGCGGCCCCACAATTCACCGTTAATGAAGTTGCCGACTCGGCCGGCACCGAGGCCAATTGGCGTCATCGGCGCAACAAAATCCAGCACGTCCATGACATTCTTGCCGACGCTGCGCGCATAGAGGCTCACTGCGATGATGACGCCGATCAAGCCACCGTGAAACGACATGCCGCCTTCCCACAACCTCAACATGCGCATCGGCTCGGCGATGTAGGTGTCAAGATCGTAAAACAGGATGTAGCCGATGCGGCCACCGAGAATGACGCCCAGCATGCCGTTGGTGATGAGATCAGCCACTTGCTGATTGGTCCAGCCGGAACCCGGACGCGCGGCACGTTTGCAGCCAAGCCACCAGGCCGCCGCAAAGCCGAACAAATAGGTGAGGGCATACCAGCGGATTTTGAGCGGGCCGAGGGCGAGGGCAACGGGATCTATGTCAGGCAGAACGATCATGGGGCTGGTGGCACGAAGCGAAAGTTATTTGAGGAAGTATAGCCAAAACCATGGCCAGCCCTAACAGCTAGTTTCAAAAGCCGGGGCTTGAATGAGGCCAGTACCGGTTATGACTTATGGCAGTGATTCGCCAGGTCTTGCAGGATCGGGCATTCGGGGCGCATGTCGCCGTGGCAGCTATGGGCGAGCTGCTTGAGGGTATCGCTCATGCTCTGCATGTCGAGGATCTTTGCTTCCAGTTCGGCCACGTGTTGCAGCGCCAACTTTTTCACATCCGCGCTGCTGCGCTTTTGGTTCTGCCATAGCTGCAACAGCTTGCCGATGTCGGCAATCGAGAAACCAAGCGAGCGTGCACTCTTGATGAAGCGCAGGGTGTACACATCGGCTTGGGTATAGAGCCGGTAATTGGCAAAGGTGCGTTTTGCCTTGGGAATCAGACCACTGTCTTCGTAATGCCGGATGCTTTTGGCACTGACGCCAGAGGCTTGCGCTGCGTCGCCTATGTTCAACAAGCCCTGACTGCGGGCTGCGGCCATCTCCGGTTTGATAATTTGTGTGCGTGCCATCGTTTCACCTTGCAGTTGTTGGCCGCCAGTAACGCAGCAGCACAGCGTTGCTGACCACGCTGACGCTGCTGAACGCCATCATTGCGCCCGCCAGCATCGGGTTCAGCATACCGAATGCGGCGAGCGGAATGCCGAGCAGATTATAGGCAAAGGCCCAGAACAAATTCTGGCGGATTTTGCGGTATGTGTAGCGCGAAATGGCGATGGCATCGGCGACGCGCAACGGGTCGCTTTGCATCAAGGTGATACCGGCGGTTTGCATGGCCACATCAGTGCCGGCACCCATGGCAATGCCGACATCGGCGGTGGCCAGCGCTGGCGCGTCGTTGATGCCATCTCCCACCATCGCCACGCGTGCACCTTGTTTTTGCAGTTCACTGATCACTTGGGCTTTGTGTTCAGGCAATACATTGGCGCGCACTTCGTCCAGACCAATTTCTTTGGCAATGGCTTCGGCACTGGCTTGATTGTCACCACTGAGCATCAAGGTGCGGATGCCCAGCTTGTGTAATTGCGCCACGGCCTGCCTGGCGGTGGCGCGCACAGTGTCCTGAAATTGCAGGAGTCCCAGTAATTGTTTACTGCCGGCAGACTCCACTGCCGCCCATGACAACGTGTAACCCTCGCTGGAGTTTTCTTCTGCTCTTCGCACCAACAGCTTGGACGCAAAGCCCAGCTCTTCCATCAAACGTTGATTGCCGAACCAGAATTGTTTGCCGTCTACCAGAGCCGACACGCCGCGCCCTGCCAATGCGCGCAAGTCAGTCGCGCTGCCAATCGAAATATTGGCGCTGGCTGCAGCACAAAGCACGGCTTGTGCCAGTGGATGCTCACTGCCTTGCTGCACTGCAGCCACTTGCGCCAACAACTGCTGATCATTGCCATCAAACGCCACCGTGCGCACTACACGCGGCTTGCCTTGCGTGAGTGTGCCGGTTTTGTCAAAGGCGACCACGGTAAGTGCTTGCGCGTTTTCCAGTGCTTGCGCATCACGGATCAGGATGCCGCTTTGCGCCGCCACGCCAGTGCCGGCCATCAATGCCGCAGGAGTCGCAAGACCAAGCGCACACGGACACGCGATCACCAACACCGATACTGCATTGAGCGTAGCGTGTGCCCAATCGCCGGCACCAAGTCCCCAGGCAAGCCAGGTAATCAACGCAATCAGAATAACCACTGGCACCATCACACCACTGACTTTGTCAGCCAATCGCTGAATGGGTGCTTTTTTCGCTTGTGCGTTCTCCACCATGCGGATGATGCGTGCCAGCGTAGTTTCGGTGCCGATTGCATTCACACGCACGTGCAACTGGCCGTCAAGATTGATGGAGCCGCCGATCACATGCGCACCGGGTTCACACAGCACAGGTGCACTTTCGCCAGTGATCAGCGCTTCGTCGAGCTGACTGCGACCTTGCAGAATTTCACCGTCAGCTGCCACGCGTTCGCCCGGTCTTATTACCAGCTCATCGCCGATCTTCAATGCTTCGATGGTGACTTCCACCTCAGCACCGTTACGCAGCACACTCGCGCGCTCAGGGCTCAATGCCTGCAACGCACGAATTGCAGTTGTTGTCTGTTGCTTGGCACGCGCCTCCAGCCATTTGCCAAGCAGGATCAACGTGATGATGACAGTGGATGCTTCGAAATACAGCGCATCCATGCCGCTGTTGCCGCTCAGCAGATGAAACAGGGAAAGACCGTAGGCTGAGAACGTGCCGAGCGTTACCAGCGTATCCATGTTGGCGGTGCCGCTGCGCAGTGCTTTGAAGCTGCCAATATAAAAGCGGCGCCCGCACCACCATTGCACTGGTGAGGCGAGGGCAAGTTGCAGATAGCCATTGAACATGACGTGCTGACCAAACCAGCTGAACACCATCGGATAGAGCAATGGCAAGGTCAGCACGGCAGCCAGCAAGAACTGGTACCGCTCAGGATTACTGCCCTGAGCGGCTGAAGGCTTTTTTGCGTCGGTTCTCACGGCTGCGTGATAGCCGGCATCTTCCACCGCCGTTACCAGCGCTGCCGCTTGCAAGGTCTGGCCCTGCACAGTGGCGCTTTCGGTGGCGAGATTGACACTGGCCTGCGCCACGCCCGGTACTTTCTTGAGCGCTTTTTCAATGTGCGCCACGCACGAGGCACACGACATGCCGGTGATGTCGAGCGTGACTGATTGGGAATCAACCTGGGTATTCATGCAGAGCTCCTGTTTGACGGGGTAGCTACAGCTTCAGCCTTACCTGCGGGGGAAGGTCAAGCACCCGCTGATTAGACTTTGAATATCCACTTCAGGAATTGAGCTGGATCAGTCTTGCCCTTCGCGCACTTCGCGGCGAATACGACCCAAGCCGGCACCAAGCAGTTCGCGATCAAGCAAACTGACCACCGCTTCGGTGTCTTCCTGCTGCAGTGCTTGCTGCAACAAGGCTTTGGCTTGCACCAGGCTGATATCGCGAATCATGGCTTTTACTTTCAGCAAGTTGGTGGCGTTCATCGACAGGATATCAAAGCCCATCGCCATCAACAGCACCGAGGCAGCAGGATTACCGGCCATTTCGCCGCAAATACTCAGCTTCTTGCCAGCGCCGGTGACTTCCTCGGCGATCTTGTTCATCACCCGCAGCACAGCCGGATGCAAGTTGGAAAAGAGATTAGTGACGCGTGGATTATTGCGATCAACCGCCAGCATGTACTGCGTCAAGTCGTTGCTGCCTACTGATACGTAGTCGCAACGTTTGACAATCGCATCCACCTGCCACGCCATCGCCGGCACTTCGATCATCACGCCAATCGGCGGCATCTGCACGGCATGACCTTCTTCAAACAATTCGCGCTGGGCGCGTCGT
>CANCGR010000191.1 GCA_947377625.1 Gammaproteobacteria bacterium
GGCAAGCTGAAACAAAAAACGGCGGACCAAAAGTCCGCCGGTTTTATTTGTGGTTTGTGCATTTTTTCTACGACGATTTATACCGGATATTTTGCTGCGGCCAATTACTGCACTGAAATGAGCATGGTTACGTTATAGTGCTTCACGCAATCAAGGGTGAAGCATATGGCAACCAGGAAGATAACCGGTAAAGCCACGCACCCTGCAAGCAGGTCCACGCTTGCAACCAGCGCTTCGGCAGTCAACGCAGCCGCGTCCTTCCCCATTGTCGGTATTGGTGCCTCCGCTGGCGGCTTGGCAGCCTTTGAGGCTTTTTTCTCCGGCATGCCCGCTGCTGCTGAGCCCGGCATGGCGTTTGTGCTGGTGCAGCATCTGGCACCAGACCACAAAAGCCTGCTCACCGATCTCATCCGCCGCTATACCCCCATGCAGGTATTCGAAGTTGAAGATGGCATGGTGGTGCAATGCAATTGTGCCTACATCATCCCGCCCAACCACGACATGGCGTTTCTGAAAGGCTCGCTGCAATTGCTCGAGCCCTCGGCACCACGCGGTCAACGCCTGCCGATTGATTTCTTCTTTCGCTCGCTCGCTGCTGATCAGGGCGAGCGCGCCATTGGCATCATACTTTCCGGCACTGGCAGCGATGGCACCCAGGGAGTGCGGGCGATCAAGGCCGGCGGCGGCATGGTCATGGCGCAGAACCCCGAGTCCACCGAGTTCGACGGCATGCCCAGCAGCGCCATCGCCACCGGACTGGTGGATTTTGAGCTGCCACCTGCGCAGATGCCCGCCCAGCTAATTGCCTATGTCACTCACTCATTCCTGCACCCGCGTGAGTCAGTTGCCGCTGACACAAGCAAAACTGAAAACGCGTTGAAGAAAATCTTCGTGTTGTTGCGTGCCCAGACCGGTCATGACTTTTCCCAATACAAGCCAAGCACTATCAACCGCCGTATCGAACGGCGCATGGCTGTGCACCAGATCGACGTGTTGGACAATTACATCAAGTATCTGCAACAGATACCCGCCGAAGTGGAAGCCCTGTTCAGGGATCTGTTGATTGGGGTCACCAATTTCTTCCGTGATCCCGAAGCATTCCTGGTGCTTGAGGAACAGGTCATTCCCAAACTGTTTGACGACAAGCCGCCAGGTTCCGTTATCCGCGTCTGGTCAACCGGATGCTCGACGGGTGAAGAGGCCTATTCCATTGCCATCTTGTTGCAGGAGCGTCTGTCGGCACTCAAGCAAAACTATATAGTGCAGATATTCGCCACCGACATCGACAGCCGCGCCATTGCCACGGCTCGCACCGGTGTTTATCCGGCCAGTATTGCTGCTGATATTTCGACGGAACGGCTGAAACGTTTTTTTAGCGCCGAGGAGGATGGCAGCGTCTACCGCGTACACAAAAGCATCCGCGACATGCTGATATTTTCCGAGCAGGACGTGATCAAGGACCCGCCTTTTTCGAAACTCGATTTGATCACCTGCCGCAATCTGCTGATTTACTTGGGTCTAGAGCTGCAGAAGAAGCTTATTCCGCTGTTCCACTATGCATTGAAACCGGGCGGTATGTTGTTTCTGGGTACCTCCGAAGGCATTGGCGAGTTTGGCGAGCTGTTTGCAGTGCTGGATCGAAAAGCCAAGCTCTATCAGCGTAAAGCGCATTTTCAAGGCATCGCACGCGGGACCCCTGGCCACTTTCTGTTGCCCTCGATTGCACCGGATGTGGCACACCCACGCGGTGGCACGAAGGCAGCATTGCCAGCCAAACTGCCGATGCGTGAGTTGACTGAGCAGGCACTGTTGCGGCAGCTCGCTCCGGCCAGCGCATTGGTCAACGACCATGGCGACATTCTCTACCTGCACGGTCGCACTGGTATGTATCTGGAGCCGGCGCCAGGCGAGGCAGGCATCAGCAACATTCTGAAGATGGCTCGCGACGGTCTGCGGCGCGAACTGGAAATGGCGCTGCACAAAACTGTCAGCAGCAAGGAAAGCGTGCGCTGTCCGGGGCTGCGTGTCAAAACCAACGGGCATTACACGCTGGTCAACTTAAGCGTGTGCCCGGTGTTGCTTGATGTTGCCACCATGCCCGAGTCGTATGTGTATCTGGTCATGTTGGAGGATGCACCACCTGCTGCGGAACCGGTGGCGCAGACCATCATCCCCGTGAGCGGTGCGGATGCCGTGCCGCTGGTGGACACCACTGCCGCAGCACGCATTGCAGCACTCCAGCAGGAATTGCGTGCCAAAGATGAATATCTGCAAAGTACCCACGAAGAACTGGAAAGCTCCAACGAAGAGCTCAAATCCTCGAATGAAGAAATGCAGTCGGTCAACGAGGAATTGCAAAGCACCAACGAAGAACTGGAAACCTCGAAGGAAGAATTGCAGTCAGTCAACGAAGAGCTGGGCACCGTCAACAACGAGTTGCAAACCAAGGTGCTGGATTTGTCGCGCGCCAATAACGACATGAACAATCTTTTGGCCGGCACCGGCATTGGTACCGTGTTTGTGGATCATCAACTGCACATACTGCGTTTTACTCCAGCTGCCAGCAAGATTATCAATCTCATTGCCAGCGATGTGGGAAGACCGGTGGCTCACATCGTTTCCAACCTGGTTGGGTACGATCGTCTGATAGCCGATGTGCAGGACGTGCTCAACACGCTGATACCCAAAGAGGTGAATGTGCAGACCACCTCAGGCCTGTGGCACACCATGCGTATCCTGCCATACCGCACGCTCGACAATGTGATTGAAGGCGCGGTGATTTCTTTTGTTGATATTACGGAAATGGTGCAAACCCAGCAGGCCTTGCGCAAAGCCAATGAGTTGGAACGTCTGGCCGTCGTGGTTCGCGATTCCCACGATGCCATAACGGTGCACGACCTCACTGGTCGTATCCTTGCCTGGAATCCGGGAGCAGTGCGTATGTATGGCTGGAATGAAGCTGAAGCACTGCTAATGAACGAACGCGACCGCATACCTCCGGAACTGCGCGAGCAGGCTCTGGCTACGCTACACCAGCTTAGTCAGGCTGAAATTCTTGAGCCGTATCGTACCCGGCGCCTCACCAAACAAGGGGCTGTGATGGCAGTTTCGATAATCTCCACCGCGTTGCTCAATGAGGCCGGCAGCATGTATGCGATTGCTACGACGGAGCGGAGCGTCGGATGAGTGATCTCACGAAACGCCAACGGGCCGAAGCGCGTTTGTCGCAACAAACAACAGCCATGTCTAAAGAGAAGTTGATAGCCATGTCGCCGCAGGCGACGCTGGAAATGATGCATGACTTGCTTGTGCATGAAATCGAACTGGAGATGCAGAACGAGGAATTGCGCGAGTCACAGCTGGCGCTGGATCTGGTGCGGGCACGTTACTTTGAACTCTATGATCTGGCACCGGTTGGTTATTTCACAGTGAACGAAGCCGGCTTGATCACGCAAGCCAATCTCACTGCTGCCAGCTTGCTGGGTGTGGACAGGGCCGCACTGATCAGGAAACCGCTCAGCCGGTTCATTGTCAAAGCCGATCAGGACATCTATTACCTGCACCGTAAAAAACTGCTGGAAAGCGGCGAACCGTTGGCCTGCGAGTTGCGCATGCTGAAGAGTGACGGCACGGCGTTCTGGGTGCAGTTGGGGGCCACTGCTGCGCAAGACGCCGAGGGTGCCCCCGAGCTGCGCGCAGTACTCAGCGACATCAATGAACGCAAGCAGGCAGAAGCGGCGCGACTGTTAAGTGATGTCAGATTGAGTGGTCTGGTCTATTCGGTATTGGATGCCATTATTGCCATCGATGCCAAACACTGCATCATTCTGTTCAATCCTGCGGCAGAACGCATGTTTGGTTTTTCCGCAGCACAGGTGCTCGGTTTGAGTCTTGATCGCTTGGTTCCTTCGCGGTTTCGTTCCGCTCATGGCAAGCAGATACTCAGTTATGCCGACACGAAATCAAGCTCGCGCGGCATGGGCAAGTCGGGTGATATCTTCGGGCTGCACGCCGATGGCCACGAGTTTCCGATTGATGCATCCATTTCCCAGCTTGAAGTGAACGGTGAAAAAATATTCACCGTGATGTTGCGCGACGTCAGCGAACGTGACCGCTTGTATCAGGCGTTGCAGGAAAAAAACATCGCGGTGGAGAGTGCCAGGGCTGCTGCAGACAAAGCCAACCTCGCGAAATCGGAATTCCTGTCGAACATGAGCCATGAACTGCGCACGCCGCTGGGTGCCATTCTTGGTTTTGCCCAACTGATGGATTCCGGCACTACACCGCTAACAACTGTGCAAAAGCGCAGCATCGACCAGATTCTGAAGGCAGGCTGGTACCTGCTTGACCTGATCAATGAAATCCTGGATCTCGCGTTGATTGAGTCCGGCAAACTGTCGCTGTCGCTGGAGTCTGTATCCCTGGCAAGCGTCATGCACGAATGTCAAACCATGACGGAAGCGCAGGCGCAAAAACGCGGCATCACTATGACTTTTCCCCGCTTCGAGACGCCTTGTTTTGTCAAAGCCGACCACACTCGCGTTAAACAGATTCTCATCAATCTGCTTTCCAATGCGATCAAATACAACGCTGTGAGCGGAACCATTGTCGTGGAATGCACCAAGTCCGCCGCGCAACGCATACGCATCAGCATCAGCGATACTGGCGCAGGTTTGACACCAGACCAAATCTCTCATCTGTTTCAACCCTTTAACCGGCTTGGCCAGGAATCTACCAGCGAGCAGGGCACTGGCATCGGTCTGGTAATGGCCAAGCGTCTGATTGAGCTGATGGACGGTGATATCGGGGTGGTAAGCCAGCTTGGCAAGGGCAGCACCTTCTGGTTTGAACTGAACCTGACATCGGCGCCAGCACTGACAGCCAGTGCAGTCACTCTCCCTGAACCGGTTCAAGCAACCGCGCGAGACAATGCGCCGCAGCGCACCCTGCTCTATGTTGAAGATAACCCCGCCAATCTGATGCTGGTCGAAGACATCATCAAGCGCCGGCCCGATATCACTTTGTTGACCGCAGTCGATGGTTTCGCTGGCATCAAGCTGGCGGTTGCAATGCTGCCGGATGTAATCCTGATGGACATCAATCTGCCCGGCATCAATGGCATCCAGGTGCGGGAAATTCTGGCAGCAAATCCTGCAACACGGCATATCCCGGTGGTCGCGCTCAGTGCCAATGCGATGCCGCATGATATCCAGAAAGGTCTGGAGGCCGGCTTCTTTCGTTATCTCACCAAGCCGATCAGGGTCATGGAATTCATGACAACACTGGATGTGGCACTGAAGCATGCGCAATCGCAAGCCATGCACAAAGTCGAAGCGCAGCAAGGCGCGAGTGATGACTCAATAGCTAAACCGGGCACTGACTAGCGCCACTGGCGGGGATCTACCCGGTAATATTTGGCCAGCTCTGAGTAGAGCAGTGGGTGCAAGCGTTCCAGTTGAGCCGGTTTCTCGAAAAAGGTTTCGGTAGCCACTGCAAAAAATTCTGCCGCATTGGTAGCTCCGTAATAATTCATTACCGTGTGCTGGTGCAACTCGGCTGCGTTGTTCAACGCCGAGAACTCTGTGGAAAATACTTTGGCCCAAGTCTTGATGCTGTTGCTGCCGTGCAGTGGCGGCACTCCGTTGGTCGAGCCGTTTTCACTGTCGAGCTGGTGGGAGAATTCATGCAGCACAACATTATGCCCGTCCTGGAAATCGGCCAGACCGTGTTCAACATCGTCCCACGACAGAATCACCTTGCCGTTCTGCCAGGACTCGCCTGACAGATTCTGTGCATCGGAACTGAGAGTGCCATCCGCATTGAGTTTGTCGTGCGCGGTTCTGAACCCGTAGGGATATACCAGAATGTAGCGCAGATCCGGATAGATTCCGGTTGGACGATTGAGCAGTAGCAGACAAGCCTCGGCGGCGATGGTAAGACGAATTTCATCGTTGATCTGCAAGCCGCCACAGCCAAAATATTGTTTGTCG
>CANCGR010000192.1 GCA_947377625.1 Gammaproteobacteria bacterium
CAAACCTGGCGTGTACCGCATGCTGGATGCCGAAGGTGAAACGCTGTACGTCGGTAAAGCCAAGAATCTCAAGAAACGTCTGACCTCATATTTTCGCGCTACCGGCCTCGACAGCAAGACCATGGCACTGGTCGGCCACATCCACAACATCGAAACCACGATCACCAGCAGTGAAACCGAAGCGCTGCTGCTGGAACAGAATCTGATCAAGGACAAGCGGCCGCCGTACAACATTCTGCTGCGCGACGACAAATCCTATCCTTATATTTTCCTGTCTTCGAAAGACGAGTATCCACGGTTGGCGCTGCACCGCGGCGCCAAGAAAGAGGCGGGCGAATATTACGGCCCTTATCCCAGCGCCAGTGCGGTGCGCGAATCTCTCGCGGTGCTGCAGAAGGTGTTTCATGTGCGCCAATGCGAAGACAATTTTTTCCGCAATCGCACGCGGCCTTGTCTGCAATATCAGATCAAGCGCTGCTCCGGCCCGTGTGTAAATCTGACTACGCCCGAGGCTTATGCCGAAGACGTGCGCCATTCCGTGATGTTTATCGAAGGCCACAATGATGAAATGACCAAGGAGCTGGCGGTGCGCATGCAGGCGTTGTCAGAGCAGCTGCGTTTCGAGGAAGCCGCCGCACTGCGCGATCAGGTGCGTGATTTGCGCATGATTCAGGAACGTCAGTATGTGGATGGCGAGAAGGGCGATGTGGATGTGATGGCACTCGTGGCCGCCGCCGGTGTGGTGTGCATTCATCTGATGCTGTTTCGCGATGGCCGCTTGCTCGGCAGTCGCAATCACTTTCCCAAATACGTATTGGAAGCCACGGCGGCGGAACAGTTACATGCATTTATCGGCCAGTACTACTTGAGTGCCGATCATCAATTCAAATTGCCACGCGAGCTGATCTGCAATGTGGAGCCGGCTGAGTCGGAAAGTCTCATTGCCGCTTTATCGCAAGTGGCCGGCCGCCAGGTCAGCATCGCTGCCAACGTAAGAAGCCATCGCCAGAAATGGCTGGACATGGCGCTGACCAACTCCGCTCAAGGTGTGCAGGACAAACTCAATTCACGCCAGAGTGTCGAACGACGTTTTTCCGCACTGGCGGAAGCGCTGCAATTGCCGGCCTTGCCCAAGCGTCTTGAGTGCTTCGATATCAGCCACACTATGGGTGAAGCGACGGTGGCTTCGTGTGTGGTGTTCGATCAAAGTGGCCCGCTCAAATCCGATTACCGCCGCTTCAATATTGAAGGCATTACGCCCGGCGATGACTATGCCGCGATGAAACAGGCACTGACGCGCCGTTTCACGCGTTTGCTGAAAGGCGAATCACGCATGCCCGACCTCTTGTTGATTGATGGCGGCCTCGGTCAGCTGAAGATGGCAGAAACGGTGATTGCTGAATTGGGCGTTACCGACGTGCTGCTGATGGGCATCGCCAAAGGCATCAGCCGCAAGGCGGGGCAGGAGACCTTGATCATGGGTGGATCGCATCTGGAGCTGGCGCTGCCGACTGAATCACCAGCATTGCATTTATTGCAGCATATCCGTGATGAAGCCCACCGCTTCGCGATTACTGCGCACCGCCAGCGGCGCGGCAAGGCGCGCACCAAATCGTTGCTGGAAACCATTCCCGGCATCGGCCCGAAAAAGCGGCGCGAACTGTTGCAGCATTTTGGAGGTCAGCAGGAAATCAAGCGCGCCAGCGTTGATGATTTGCAGCGCGTTGCCGGCATCAGCAAGCTGCTGGCCGAGACAATCTACGAATATCTGCACAGTGCCTGACATTGGCGGTTACGGTGGCAGGCTAGTTTGGTTAGAATCCTGAAAAACCAGATAGTCTCCCCCTCATGAATCTAGCCAATTTCTTCACCTGCCTGCGCGTGATGCTGATTCCAGTGTTTATGCTGGTCTATTACGTGGATTTTCCGTGGCATCATCTTGCGTCGGCCGGCATCTTCATCATTGCCTGTTTTACAGACTGGCTGGATGGTCACACTGCGCGGCGCCTCAAACAAACCTCGCGCTTCGGCGCTTTTCTGGATCCGGTTGCCGACAAATTGCTCGTGGCAATTTCGTTGGTCATTCTCGCGGCCAGTTATCCCAGCCCCTGGTACGTAATACCGGCTGCGCTGATTGTGGCGCGCGAAGTATTGGTGTCAGCGCTGCGCGAGTGGATGGCCGAACAACAGCAGCGCGATGCGGTGGCGGTCGGCCGTATTGGCAAGTGGAAAACCACCATCCAGATGATTGCGCTGGGCGTGTTGCTGGCCACAGACCGCCAAGGGCTGGAATGGATGTGGGTGACAGGTTATATCCTGATTAACCTGGCGGCGGCGCTGGCGCTGTGGTCGATGTTTACCTATCTGCAAAATGCATGGCCACAGATAAAAAACGGCATGAAATAGGGTTGACATAAAGGCCTCAAAGATTAGAATGGCGACCTCTTTGCAGGAGCCCACGCAGCGTGGGATCTGGGATTTGAAGCAGTTGCAACGCTTTGATACCAGAAGACAAATTGGTACATGTAGATAGTTAGTTGATTAGTAGTTGATCGCTAGTTAATAGATACATGCGGGAATAGCTCAGTTGGTAGAGCACGACCTTGCCAAGGTCGGGGTCGCGAGTTCGAGTCTCGTTTCCCGCTCCAGTTTGCCGTCCACTCCCAGCCTTGGATTGGATTCGGTTTCAACCTGCAATTGGCCTGTCAAATGGTCTAGAAAGAAATCAAGGCTGGATGGCAGAGTGGCCATGCAGTGGACTGCAACTCCACGTACGCCGGTTCGATTCCGACTCCAGCCTCCATTCTTCTTATGTTGTACTTAAATATTTGTACTTGAATATTTGTACTTACGATTCACACCCCATTCCAGTACGCTTGCGGGTAAACCCGATTTGCCCGGGTGGTGAAATTGGTAGACACAAGGGACTTAAAATCCCTCGGCTTAATAGGCCGTACCGGTTCGATTCCGGTCCCGGGCACCAGCCTTCGCCGCGCAGCGGCTCCGGCTTGGCGAGCCAGTCTTCGCAGGTTCAGGTCACATGACTGACGTTAAAACTTCCGTAACTACTACCAATCTGAGCGTCAACGTTAACAAACTTGCGTTGCTGCGCAATTCGCGTGGGCGTGATTTTCCCAGCCTCACACATTTTGCGGAGCGTTTTCTGGAGTTGGGTGTGCATGGCATTACTGTGCATCCGCGGCCGGATGAACGGCATGTGAGGTTTGCTGATTTGCCGGTACTGGCCGGCATCGTCAGAAAATTCCCGGGGCGCGAATTCAATGTGGAAGGTTATCCTTCTGATGATTTTTTGCAGAGAGTGATTGATTGCCAGGCACAGCAATGTACGTTGGTGCCTGATGCGGCTGACCAGCTCACGTCCGATCATGGCTGGAACTTGCACCAACACGGGCAGTGGCTAAAAGCGCGAATTGCGCGACTGAAGGCTCACAATATCCGTGTGTCGTTGTTTCTTGATCCCGACCCGGCGCTGATCGAACTGGCCGCAAGCACTGGTGCCGATCGCATTGAGCTCTACACAGAAAGTTATGCAGTCGCGTTTGGAACATCAGAACAAAAACGTGTAACAGAGCAGTTTCGCCTCACCGCCCAAGCTGCACAGGCTGTCGGACTGGGGGTGAATGCCGGGCATGATTTGAGTCTGCACAATCTGTCGGCATTTCTCGCCATTAACGGCATTCTGGAAGTGTCGATAGGCCATGCCTTGATGGTGGAATGTATTGAGCAAGGTTTGGACAGTGTGATCAGGCAATATCTGCAGATTTGTGCGGCGCCCTGACAGCCGAAAAAATCAACCCCCAATCACTGGCTACTGAAACCAGTGTGAAAGCGCCAAAGTCACCATGCTGGATGCAGTACAAGCCAATACCAGCGTTGGCCATGTGCAGCCAGCGCGCTGTTGATGCATGTGGTTTCTTTCAATTTTGACATCCTTGGTATCCTCCACCGCACGTTCAACATGCAAGTGACTTACCCGCGTATCGCCACGTCCGTAGGCCACCAACATGGCTTTGTGAGACAGGATATTAATCAGTCGGGGAATGCCGGCACTGGCCGCAAACATTTCATCCAGTGCTTTGGCGCTGAACAAATTCGCGCCAGGGAAGCCGGCTTTGGCCAAACGCTGATTGATGTAACTGACGGTTTCCTCCTGCGACAGCACTGGCAACACATGCGAAAACGTTACGCGCTGTTTGAGTTGCTTCAGGGTTGAGCGGTCGAGCAGGTCATTCAATTCGGGCTGGCCAAACAACACGATCTGCAGCAGTTTTTCGGTGCCGGTTTCCATATTGGTCAACAGCCGCAATGCTTCAATGCTCTCTTCCGGCATGGCTTGGGCTTCATCCAGCAGGAACACGACTTGCTTGCCTTGCTGTTTAAGGCTGAGCAATTTGCTGTTGATCTGGCCCAGAATATGGTCGCGGCCATTGTCAGCAGTAACCGGGATAGCGAGTTCTTCTGCCAGCGCCAGCATCAAACCATCGGGCGAGAGAAAGGGATTGGGGATGTAGGCAGTGACATAGGGGTGACGCAGTTGGTTCAACAAGCGCCGGCACAACAGGGTTTTACCGGTGCCGATTTCGCCGGTGATTTTGATGAAGCCTTCGCCGCTCGCCAGTGCTTGCTGAATGACTTCAAAGGCACGGTGATGGCCACCCAGATCGATAAAGAAATCGGTGTTGGGGGTGAGCGTGAATGGCAGTTCACGCAAGCCAAAAAAATCCAAATACATAGAGTGTAGAGAGGGTTGGCCACGAAGTGAGGCCGCGATACTATCAGGCAGTAGCAAGCACAAAATTGGGAAAAATTCCTCATTTCAACGTGTTACAGAGGCAAGTGATGCTTTCATTCAACAAGGACAAGCTGGTATCCAGTGCAGACGCGCTGCCTGGTCGCGCCACTGCATTGCAAGTCAGTGCGCGTCATCTGGTACTGGGCAATCGCCTGCAGCCGCCGTTCCCCGATGGCATGGAACAACTGCAAGTAGGCCTCGGCTGTTTCTGGGGCGCTGAGCGTTTGTTCTGGCAATTGCCGGGGGTCTATAGCACTGCAGTCGGTTATGCCGGCGGCATCACTGCCAATCCTACATACCAGGAAGTGTGCAGCGGCCTTACTGCCCATAGCGAAGTAGTGCTGGTGGTATTTGACCCGGCGCAGCTCAGCCTCGACGCCGTGCTGCAAGTGTTCTGGCAAGCGCACGACCCCACGCAAGGCATGCGCCAAGGCAATGACCGCGGCACGCAATACCGGTCAGCGATCTATGCCAGCACGCCTGAGCAACTGGCCGCAGTGCAAGCATCAGCAGGTCGTTACCAAGCGGCATTGAAGCAGGCAGGGCTCGGCACCATCACTACTGAAATAGCACTAGCCGGCAAGTTTTACTACGCCGAGGATTATCACCAGCAGTATCTCGAAAAGAACCCGGACGGCTACTGTGGCCTGCGCGGAACCGGAGTACCATGCCCGCATGCAAGCTGAAAAATTGATCGTTGCCATTTCGTCACGCGCCTTGTTCGATCTTGATGCCAGTCATCAGGTGTATGAAGCGGAGGGCGTTGAAGCTTACCGCCAATACCAGATTGCGCATGAAGCCGAGCCACTGCAGCCCGGCGATGCCTTTCATCTGGTCAAGAAGCTGCTCAACATCAACAAACTGCTCGGGCAGCAGCGGGTGGAAGTGATTTTGTTGTCACGCAATACCGCCGACACCGGACTGCGCATCTTCAACTCGATTCAGTATCACGAGCTTGACATCAGCAAGGCCGCTTTTTGTGGCGGCACCAGTCCCTATCCCTATATCACCGCTTTCAACTGCCACTTGTTCCTGTCGACCAATGGCCTGGACGTGCGGCAGGCACTTGAGCACGGCGTGGCAGCGGCCACCATCATGCCGTCGAAAGCAGCCAACACCACCGACTACAAATTACGCTTCGCTTTTGATGGCGATGCCG
>CANCGR010000193.1 GCA_947377625.1 Gammaproteobacteria bacterium
TCATAAGTAACATGACCCCAACCACCCGAGCTGATCACAAACGCGGTGCAACGTTGTTCGGCAGTAACGCCGTCCTCATGAATGGTGGGCAAGCACTGGAACTGTTGGTGATCGATCAGTGAATTATTGTGCGGGCCGATGGGGCCAAGACCGGTTTGCATGTATTCGAACACGCGGGCCTTGCCGGTGAAAACGCCCTTGCCGCCAATTTCCAGCGTGGCATCTTCCGCAAACAAACCAGACAGCGAACGCCACTGCGCTTTGTCGACATAATAACCGTAGGCATCCTGCACGATTTCGACGTCGGTCAAATCCTGCAAGCGTGTGATGCGGGTGCCGACAGCGTTCAGGTCTTTTTCCAGAGCCTGCAATTCAGCATCACTCTGCGCAAACGTCACCGTCGCACAGCTTGCGAGCAAACTCGCACACGCTGCGCGCAAAGCAAAAGTAGTAAGGCTGTTCAACATGGCTGCTCTCCTGGCTTAACGGCCAAACGCCTCACCACCGGCACGCGGGCTCGGCGTCGGCGCTGCTTTGCCGGTTACCGGGTTCGGGTAGTGGAACGGTTCTGCGTAATAGCTTGGATAGGTGAGATAGATGGTGGTCGGTGGCAAATCCGGCCACGGTTTGAATTTCTCCGGGAAGGTGTTGACGATGACGTGGTCGATCCAGCCTTCCTTGTAACTCGAGTACATGTTGAAGGGGCCGTGCAGTTTCTTGAACTTCCACACGCCGTCTTCTTTCACGAAGTCGTCTTCGTAGTAGTTATGGCCCCAGCCACCTGAGCTCATCACAAACGCGATGCAGCGGACTTCGGCAGTCACACCATCATCATGAATGGTGGGCAGGCATTGGAACTGCTGGTGATCAATCAAGCCGCCTTTGCGTGGGCCGATCGGGCCAAGACCGGTTTGCATATATTCAAACACGCGGGCTTTGCCGGTGAAAACGCCCTTGCCGCCAATTTCCAGCGTGGCATCTTCCGCGAACAGGCCAGCCAGTGAACGCCACTGGGCTTTATCGACGTAGTAACCGTAGGCATCCTGCACGATTTCAACGTCAGTCAGATCCTGCAGGCGAGTGATGCGGGTGCCAACATCATTAAGATCTTTCTCAATGGCTTGCAGGTCGGTATCGCTCTGGGCGTGCACGGTGGTGGCGCCAAGCGTGAGCACGGCAGTACCAAGCAGCAGTGAGCGGCGCAACGCAGTAAACAGGGAGTCAGAGTGCATCATGGCTCATTCTCCCTTATGTGGTTCTTTGGTGACCGGATTGGCGTAGTGATAAGGCACTACCTGCAAAGTCGGGAAGGATTCGTACACCAGTGTTGGTGGCTGATCAGGTGGCGATTCCTTGCTGGGCGGGTCCATCGGGAACGGCTTGGCCTGCCAGCCTTCATCGTAGTCACCCCAGAAGGTTACGTAGTAGTGCAGCTTGCTGAATTTCCAAGTGCCGTTGTCGTTGACGTATTCGTTCTCATACACACCACCGCCCCAGCGGCCTTTGCCAGCACGTGACAGCAACACGTCGCTGCGCCAGCGTGCTTTGGCCGTGCGGTTGTCGGCGGCGATATCAATGATCGGCTGCACCATAACGAAGTTGTTGAGCTGGCCGGCTTCAAGATCTTTCGGCCCCATCAAACGCAGCGCTTTCTCGACATGGGCAGGCGTGAGGTAAACACCGCTCTGGCCGAACTCATAGCTGCCGTCTTTGCTGAACAATTGTGAGGCCTGCTGCCACTGGCCTTTGTCGACGTAGTAGCCGTACATGGCCTGCAAGTTTTCGATTGCCCGCACTGAACGTGCACGGCCCAGCGCCAGCGCTTTGGTATCGGCCAGTGTTTCCAGCTTGCCGATTTTGTCGTCTGCGCGTTTGGGCGGATTGACGGGCGCGTCGCTCATGATCGCAGTTGGCTTGCCCTTGGCGTAGTGGTAAGGCGGAATGTAGGACACCGGGAACATCGGATAGGGCTCGGCTTTGACATCGGCCGGAAATTCCTGGCCCACTTTCGAGACCTGGCCGTTGTTCACCGGCTTCAGTCTGGCCCAGCCGCCGTCACCGTAAGGCGAGACGAAGTTCTGGTAGTAGCGACGCGCTGAGATCTTCCACACGCCGTTGTCCTTCACGTAGTCGTCTTCCATGATGGCATCGCCCCAGCTTATTTCTTTCTGGTATTGACCCAGCAGCCCCCATTCGCGCCAGCGCGCATGGGCGGTGTTGCCGTCGTCAGCCACGGTGACTACCGGCTGCAACTGCATGCGCAGATTCAAACGGCCGAACGGCAGGCCAGCCACTTCCTTCATGCTGCCGCCGCCTTGGCGAGTCAGCAGTTCCTTGATGTGGGCCTTGCCCTTGTAAATGCCGTCGTTGCCCCACTGAAAAGTGGCATCGTCAGCAAACAGATCAGCCGCTTCACCGAAAAAGCCCTTGTCGGTGTAGTAACCGAACGAGCGGCCGATGCGTTGAATTTTGGTGATGTCTTCCACTTGCGTGGTTTCTTTGGCCAGCACCGCAAGGCGGGTCTTGAGCGCGGCAACGCGAGCTGCATCACTTTGTGCGTGCGCGGTGCCTGCAAGTGCGAAGCACAAAATACCGAGTGAAACAGAAAATCCGTGCAGAGGTGATTTCATGGGCAAGCCTTTGTTGTTGAGGCGTGATTATTATGTTGGGGGGCGGACGTGTTGAGGTGCGAGTTATACACTGTTTCCATGTGAGTAGAAAAGACAACCCCGGCTTGGGCCGGGGCTGTCTTTGAATACGAAGTGTCATGCGTCCTGCCCAGCGCTGAAGTGCTATGCCTGCTCAGCTTTCGTGAGCAACCGGTGCATGCTCTTCCGGTGACCTGTGCGATTTCTGCAAATCGCGCAGCTTGATCGACACCGCTTCCGGCGACCCGGTATTTTTGGCCAGCAGATTGTAAATCACCGGCACCACGAACAGCGTCATGGCAGTAGTCATCATCACACCCGTGAAAATCACCACGCCCAGAATCGAGCGGCTTTCATAACCAGCCCCGCGTGCGAGTGCCAGCGGCACAGCGCCCATCAAGGTGGCAATGGCAGTCATCAACACCGGCCGCAGGCGGATATCGCAGGCATCCAGCAGCGCTTGCTGGAACGGCCGACCTTCGTCGCGCAGCTGGTTGGCAAACTCAACGATGAGAATGCCGTTTTTACTGGCGATACCCACCAGAATCACCAAGCCGATATTGCTGTAAATGTTGAGCGACCCGTCCGTCAGATAGATGCCCAGGAAGGCGCCGAAGATCGCCAGCGGCACCGTGGTCATGATCACCAGCGGATGGATGAAACTCTCGAATTGCGCCGCCAATACCAGGAACACCACCAGCAGCGACAGCACAAAGATAAACAACAAGTCACCACTGGATTTCTTCAGATCCAGTGATTCGCCCTTGTAGTCGATCTGTGCATATTCAGGCAGTTCGCTATGTACGGTTTGCTCAAGGAAGGTAAGGGCTTTGTCGAGCGTAATACCGGGTGCCAGGCCGGCATTGATGGTAATGGAACGCACCTGGTTGTAACGGTTGAGCGAATTCGGCCCCGAGCTGTTCCTGATCGACACCAGGTTGGAAAGCGGAATCAGTTTGTGTGATGAATCAGAACGCACATAGATATTGCTCAGATCATCGGGGCTGGCGCGCTGCGCCACTTCCGCCTGCAGAATCACATCGTATTCTTCGCCGCGATCAACAAAGGTGGTGACACGGCTTTCGCTCATCATCGCTTTCAACGTCTGGCCGATTGCCTGGATGGAAACACCAAGGTCAGCTGCGCGCGTTTTGTCTACGGTCACCGTGAGCCCCGGGCGGGTTTCCTGATAATCCGATTGCGGGCGTGTGAACATGCCACTGGCTTCTGCACGTTTGACCAACAGATCACGCCACTGCACCAGCTCTTCGTAGGTGCGGCCACCAATAACAAACTGTACGGGCTGTCCGCCACCGCCGCGCGACAGGCCGGAACGCATGAACATGTTGTACTGCACGGCAGGGAACTTCTGCCATTTCTGGTTCAGCTCATCCATGACCTGCTGCGTGGTCTTGCTCTGCTTGCTCCATTCGGGCAGCGAGACCCTGAACATGCCGTTGTTCATGCTGTTATTGTTGCCGCCAAAACCGGGCACCATCGTGATCACACTGCTGACTGCGCCTTGGTCAAGATACGGCAGCGCAAGATCCTGCATGCCGGTCGCTTGCTTCTCCATGAACTCCAGACTGGCGCCTTCCGGCCCATTGATGCGCACCTGAAACACCCCCTGATCTTCGTTGGGAGCAAAGGTGGACGGTATGTGTTGCATCAGAAACCAGATACCAGCGCCTACCAGTGCCAGCACCACCAGCACGCCCCAGCTGTATTTGAGACAAACCAGCAATGCTTCGCGATAACTGGCCTGCAGAGCCTTGAACATACGGTCTACGCGTATTGTCAGCCAATTCTCGTGCGCGTGGGTGGTGAGCAATTTGGAACTCATCATCGGCGTCAACGACAGCGCCAGCAGCGCCGAGAACAAAATGGAGCCACCGATAGTGACCGCCATTTCAAACAGGATGATGCCCATGTTGCCCTTCATGAAAATGACCGGCACAAACACGGCCACCATCACGATAGTGGTAGCAATAACGGCGAACGCGACTTGCCTTGAACCATTGAACGCCGCCAGCAGCGGTGGCTCGCCGGCTTCAACGCGACGCTGCACGTTTTCCAGCACCACAATGGAGTCATCGACGATCAACCCCACACTGAGCACCAGCGCCAGCAGCGTGATCAGGTTGACGGTAAGACCCAGCACAGCCATCAAAATAAATGAGGCGACGATGCACACCGGAATTGTCACCACCGGAATCAGCATCGTGCGGATGGAGCCAAGGAACAAATAGATCACGATGCTCACCAGCACCATGGTGATGATGATGGTTTCATAAACGGAGTGAATGGCTGCGTCGATAAACGTGGCATCGCTGGACGACACCACCAGCTCCATGTTGGGAGGCAGCGTTTTATTGATTTTGACGACCAGATCAGAAGCCGCGCGCATCACTGCCAGGCTGTTGGCCGTGGATTGTTTGATTACGCCGATGCCTACCGCCAAACCGCCATTGCCGCGATAGATCTGGCGCATGTTGGCCGAGCCGAGTTCGACTCGTGCCACTTCGCCCAAGCGCACCAGATGGCCGTCTTCGCCACGCGAAATGACCAGCTGTTTGAAATCGTCGGCGCTCTTGTAGATGCGTTCGACATTAACGGTAAATTCCATATTGGACGACTCAACGCGGCCGGCCGGCACGTTCAGGTTTTCGCGCCGCAGCGTGGAGGTGACATCCACCACCGTGAGGCCGCGCGCGGCCAGTGCGGTGCGATCAAGCCAGATACGCATCGCATAACCGCCGTTACCGCGCACCTGCAGGCTGGCAACGCCATCGAGCACCAGAAATTGGTCGACGATGAAACGGTTGGCGTAGTCGTTGAGCTCAAGAAAGCTCATGTCACTGCTGACGAGATTGAAAAACTGGATCGGGCTGGCGTCGTTGTCGTCCTTGGTGATCACGGGCGGATCAACATTTTCTGGCAACGCGCGGATGATGCGGGACACTTTTTCACGAATGTCATTGGCACCGGCTTCAATGTTGGTGCCGGGGTTGAATTCAACCGAAATGCTGGAGCTGTCGTCGCGGCTGGACGAATTGATATTGGCCACGCCGGAAATGCCGTTGACCTGTTTTTCGATCAACTGGGTAATCTGGCTCTCGACCACCTTGGCCGAAGCGCCGGGATAACTGGTGTTGATCGATACTACCGGCGCGCTGGTGTCAGGTTATTCACGCAGTGGCAGGCGCAGAAACGCCAAGGTGCCAAACGCCAGCAACAACAGACTGATTACCGTGGCGAAAACCGGCCGTTTTACTGAGATATCGGAAAGAATCACGACGCACCACGCTCTTCTTTGCCCA
>CANCGR010000194.1 GCA_947377625.1 Gammaproteobacteria bacterium
ATGACTTGAGCCATAGATGTATCCCCGTAAGTTATGCCTCAACCTGCTCGAAAAGCATGACGGCGGTTGAGTGCGGTTAAAAAACTTTGTGCTGCGATTCAAATAACGGCAGCAACAAATTTTTTCTTAACCAGAAAATTGCTCGGGCAAAGGCGGGGCAACGGGGATTCGGGATTGGAGTTGGGTTCTGAGCACAGCCTCTGGCCGGCACAGGGTTCTGCGACACGCCGTGAACCCATCCATGGGGGCTCGGCTGCAGCCATCCATGGCTGCAGACGGTCGCAGAACCCTGTACCCGCCAGAGGCTTCGAAGATCTCCGCGTGTTCATGTCGCACGCAAAAAGTACCGAGGAAACAAGTGTGACAAATGAAAACGGGATTTTTCAGCGGATGTTTGGTCGTACATCTGCTGCTCAAGTTGCAGCTTCGCCAGCGGTTCAAGCAGTGCCTTCATCGGACGTTCCAGCAGCACCCGCTCCCGGCGATCTGACCTGGCTGTGCAACGTTTGCGGCACTACCAATCACAGCCCGGTACTTTCGGTAAACCGTGAAAGCAGTCCCTGCCAGCACTGTGGTTCAGTGATGCGATTCCGTTCGATGATGGCAATTCTTACGGAACGTTTGTTCGGGAAAGTACAAGTGCTGAGTGAAGTCACTGCGCATCCGGGCATCACTGGTCTGGGCATGAGTGATGCGGATACCTATGCTACTTTGCTTACACAAAAATTTTCTTACACGAATACCTATTACCACTGTGAGCCGTTGCTCGACGTCATGAAGCCGGCAACGAAATGGTTGGGTGTTAATGATTTTGTCATTACCTCAGATGTGTACGAGCATGTGCCGCCCCCCATCCAGACGGCGTTTGACAATCTGTTTGCACTGCTCAAGCCGGGCGGAGTGGTGATTTTTTCAGTGCCATTCAGTTTGGAAGCCGACACGCGTGAGCACTATCCCAACTTGCATGACTTTACGATTCGGCAGGAAGCCAATGGCGACTATGTGCTCGACAATGTGACCAAAGATGGAGTGAAGGAAACCTTCACCGATCTGGTATTTCATGGCGGCCCAGGTTCCACGCTGGAACTGCGCCTGTTTTCTCAGGCGGCCTTGCAGCGACATTTTGCCGCTGCCGGCTTTACCGACTTGCGCATACACACTGAACTGCATGTGGAACACGGCATCATCTGGCTCCAGCCGTGGAGCCTGATGATGTCGGCTGTCAAACCGCTGTGAAGCGGTAGAGTGCACTGTTACTTCATCAAATCTGCGCGCTTTGACAGAATGAATTGTTTGATGGAATCAGCTTCCGCTTCGTTCAAGTATTGACCCAGATTCGGCATGCCGAGTCCGGCGAAGGCGCCTTCGCGCACAATGTTCTGGAAGATGTTGTAGGTGGCTGGATCGGCGTAACGCAGATCCTTGATGGCGCCACCGCTCGCGGCATTGCGGCCATGACACATTGCACAACGCTCACCGAACAGGTCGCTGCCTTTTGCCAATACGGCTTTGTCATTGTTGAACGGTACTGCAGTGAGTGCAGGTAACGCCTGGCCTTTGACCGGCACAATGTTCTTGTCGCCGCCCAGCATAAAAGTCCACAGGCGTCCTTCGGCTTTGTATTGGCCGGAAGGATTCACACCGAACAACGCAGTGGCGCCACCCCAGCCGGCCAGCACGGAAATATATTGTTTGCCATCGAGTTCATAGGTGATGGGCGGTGCCACTACGGCAGTACCCACGTTTATATCCCACAGTTTTTTGCCGCTGTCGGCTGCGTAGGCAATGAAGTGGCCATCAGAAGTGCCTTGAAACACCAGGTTGCCGGCGGTGCTCAGCGTGCCGCCGTTAATTGCATTGGGATAATCGATTTGCCAGCGTGGTTTGTTGGTCAGCGGATCCCAGGCCAGCAAAGCGCCGGGTGTTGGATTGACCGGGCCGATGCCTGGCACATAGTCGGTCTGCGGCCGCTTGGGCAGATCTGCGCTATTGCCCAGCACGATGCCGTTGTTCCATTTGCCGGGCTGATATTTGTAGTCCGGTGCCACCACATAGTTGAAGCGGCTGCCTTGTTGTGTCGGCAGATAGACCAGACCTGTAAGCGGGCTGTACGACATCGGGTGCCAATTGTGGGCGCCGCCAGGGCCGGGCATCACCGCAGAAACTGCATCCTTGTAGCGAGCACTTTTTGTTTCGATCGGTTTGCCGGTTTCCTTGCTGATGCCGGTGGCCCACGTAAGGTTTGCATAAGGCTCGGCTGACAACAGTTCACCGGTAATGCGATCGAGCACGTAAAAGAAGCCGTTCTTCGGCGCCTGCATGATGACCTTGCGAACTTTGCCTTTGATGACGAGTTCGGTCTGCATCAGCCCTTGCACGGCAGTGAAATCCCAGTCGTCACCCGGTGTAGTTTGGTAATACCAGGCGACTCGGCCGGTTTCGACATGCAACGCCACGATTGACGACAGGAACAGGTTGTCGCCTTTGCCGGCACTGCGCAGTTCTCGGCTCCACGGCGAACCGTTGCCGGTGCCTATATAAACCAGCTTCGCTTCAGGATCGTAAATCATTGAGTCCCATGAAGCGCCACCTCCACCCACTTCCCACCATTTGCCAAACCAGGTTTTGGCCGCCATCTCCATGTCGGGATTTTCAAAACCATCGGCAGGGTTGCCGGGCACCACCCAGAAGCGCCACGCTTGTTTGCCGGTGTTGGCGTCGTAAGCGGTGACATGACCGCGCACGCCCAGTTCAGAACCGCCATTGCCGATCACCACTTTGCCATCGACTACTCTAGGTGCGCCGGTGATCGTATAAGGCCGGCTTTGGTCAACGGTGAGTGTTGACCATAGTTCCTTGCCCGTTTTTGCATCCAGAGCGATCAGGCGGCCATCAATGGCGCCGACATAGACTTTGCCGTCATACAACGCCACGCCGCGATTGACGACATCACAGCACGCTTTCCAGCCCATGCTCTTGTCGACCTGCGGATCGTAATCCCACAACACTTTGCCGGTTCTGGCATCGAGCGCAAACACGCTGCTCCAAGGGCGCGTGGCGTAAATCACACCATCATGCACCAGCGGGGTTCCTTCCAGGCCACGGAACGAACTGGTGTTGAAGCTCCATGCCACCCCCAGCTCATTGACGTTTTTGTCGTTGATTTGCGTCATCGCGCTGAAGCGGGTTTCCGCGTAATCATGGCCGTAGGTGAGCCATTCGTTGTTCTTGGCAGCGTCGGTCAAGGCTTTGCCGTTCTGCGCCCAGGCCGGACTGGTGCCCGCCAGCACAAGCAAACACAGCGGCATTACACGATTGATGGCAGCACGAAAAAAGACAGTCTTGATCATGATTATCCCTGGGAGTCAGTTGTCACTTGTAATGAGACTTTGCAAGGCACGGATAATAGTCGAGCGCAGGGTTTTAGACTATTTCCTGTGTCAGCATAAAATCAAAAATCAGGCACTGCATTGGTCATCATGTCGCGCAAGGCCGATGCCGCTGCCCAGGACGACGGCAATTTTGCTTTGGAAATTCACGGAGTATGCGGTTGTGAGGGGGAGTTAAGCGAAATCAGAACATCGAATTGGTGTTGACCGAAGTCTCAGCCACTTCCTGCACGCTGTCCCAATGTTCAACGATCAGGCCATTTTCGAGCCGGAAAATGTCGATGACTCCGAAGCCGCGATCGCCTTTGAAGCGCTTGACGTGGTAATGCAGGATCACATGATCGCCATCGACAAAGGAGCGCTTGAGCAACTGCTCGGCGTCGGGGCTGTCCTTGTGACGTTCGTCGAGAAAGCTTTTGAGATTGGCCACTCCGGGAGCGGCCATCTGGCTGTGCTGGATGTAGTTCGGCGAAATATAGCGATCCACTTCAATGGAATTCAGTGGCACCAGCACGTTATGGAACATGTCGAGGACATGCTGAAGATTGCGCTTTTCTTCTTCTGTGCGCATTGGCTCAGCTCCTGTGCGACAAGGTCTTGTTAATTGACCCGGTCCACCTGAATGAAGCTGCCCAATCTTTCTGAATACAAACGATAGGAACTACCCCAGCCTGAGGGGCGAATCGTTATTTTCTCGCCCGGTTGCAGCAGGTAGGTCCCGCTCATGGCTTGCTGCCAAACCTGCCCGCTGGCGAGCGTGATTCTCCACATGTTGGGCTTGGACTGCTTGAGGCTGGCGATGGTATCGGTCAGTTCCTTGACGCCGCCGCTGTCGGTGCTCACAGAGGCTGAAGCACTACGACCAAAATTATCCACATCATTGCCGGGTTTCGCCGGTGCTTTGGTGGCTACCGCTTTTGCGTTCTGGGAATCGCTTGGCTCATCACTGCCAAAAGGCCAAAGTTTTCGATAGAACGGTTTTTTGGCTGCTTCTGCAGGCACTGTGCTCACGCTGGCGGATGACGACGTGCTACTGCCTTGGCTGGGGCTGGTGGTAACGGCGGTGGTTTCTGTTGCCGAGGGCAAACGGGCGGGGATGGTGGACTGGGTTGCGCCTTTGGGGATAACAGCTTTGGTAGTCTCGGCTTGGTCATAGCACGCAAAGCGGGCTGTGCGATCAGTGATGTTCTGGCAGTCAGTGAGGGCTTTTTGCTGCGCGAAGGCGGGCAAAGCCAGGCTACTTAGCAGCAAAAAAACTAACCCGTTGAGTTTAAAAGAAAAGATTCTGGAAGCCGCAGAGATCATACGCATTACCAAAGGGGGTGGGTGAACAAGACTCATTCTGGCATGGCTCCAATGTGCAAGCAACGAGGATAGGTCGCGGGATTAGCCGAAGTTCCCCCCTTGGTTACGCCAACCTATCCTGGCAAGTGGGTTGCAATGAATGGCGGGAAATGTTGCGTCACCGGGCAAGTCGTTTGGGTTGGAACTGTGATGCCAACAGTAACCGGGCGTTCAGTAATTCCTCTGCATAACTCCATCGCGTGTTGCCGGCAAAAAAATTTGCCCTGCCCTAAAGGAGCATGTGTCCCAGATGGCGTCTCAACTTTCATCTCCTTTCAATAGACCTGTTCACTATTTTGGTTTTAGTATTGTGCGCAAACAAGAACCATAAAAAAACTATAGGCATAGCAAGGGGTAAATCATGTTGTTTTCGAAAAATCCACGTTCCTCATTGGCCCAGACAGCATTTGGACTTCTGTTGTCTACAACAGCATTGGTGCAGGCGGCAGCACCGGCACCGGTATTGGTAAAACCTGAACCGCTTGCACAAGAAGGCAAGTTTGCACCGGCGTTCGGCAGTGATGGACTGGTCAAGGTCAGCTACACCGTCAAAGCCGATGGCACCACCGACAATATTGAAACTGTTGGCTACATCAGCAACCAGTTTGTTGAAAAAGCACTCCGCCAATCGGTGGCCAAGTGGACTTTCAAACCCGCTACTGTGGATGGCAAAGCAGTGGACTACTTCAACCAGGAATTTCTTTTTGTAAGCAGAATGGATCCGAATGCACCACCGCCGCCAGCCCAGGTTGCAACGGGTTCCCGCCAAGCCATCAAGGAAAAAAAGGCGCCAGCCAGGATGGACCCGACAGCTGCACCAACAGCGCCGGTTGATCCCAGCCAGGTCCCCTTGGCATTGTCGACCAAGGCCAAGGAAACCATTGATTCCGCCTACGAGCTATTGAAAAACAAGGACAATGACAAAGCCTTGAAAGTGCTTGATGACGCAGCAAAAAAGGAACTGCATACGGTCTATGATTTCAGCTTGGTCAATCAACTGCGCGGCAATGCACTGGTTGCAAGTAATCAGCCCTATGAAGCCTTGGAGGCGCTGCAACGCGCGACGATGAATACCTTCGATCCCAAAGGAGAAAAGGTTTTCTTTCTGGAAGACAAACTGCTGGAACCGGCTCTGCGCCAGAAATTCGCGTTAGCGACAACGTTGCGTCATAACGCCCAAGCCTGGGAGACCTATCAGCTGTTGCAG
>CANCGR010000195.1 GCA_947377625.1 Gammaproteobacteria bacterium
CACGCAACAAGTGCTGGTGACGAGCCGGTGTGGGATGGTGATCTGAGCGAGGGCAGCAATCCGGCACCACTGTGGTGGTTCTGGTTGATTCTGATGATGATGGTGTTTTGCGTCGTTTACCTGATGCTGTATCCGGGGCTTGGTTCTTATGCTGGTGCACTGCGCTGGTCACAACAGAGCCAGTTCGAGCAACATCACGCCGAGTTTGCGGCAGTGCATGATCCGGCTCGTCATGCTTTGGCTGAAACGCCTTATGCAGCGCTCGTGCAAGACGCGGTGGCAATGAGCAGTGCGGCACGCTTGTTCACTGACAACTGCGCTGCCTGCCATGGGGCTGATGCAAAAGGGCAGCACAACCTGTTTCCGAACCTGCGCGATGGTGATTGGTTATGGGGCAACGCTCCTGAACAAATCACCCAAACAATAACCGCTGGTCGTACTGCAGTGATGATCAGTTGGTTGCCGGTGTTGGGTGAAGAGAAGGTCAAGCAAGTTGCAAGTTATGTACTGGCGATGGGAACACCACAGGCGGAAGACATGCCTGGACACGCAGTGTTCGCGCAGTTTTGCGTAGCGTGTCATGGTGCTGATGGCAGCGGTAATCCATTGTTGGGAGCACCCAGGCTCAATGACAAGATCTGGCTATACGGTGGCAGTGCAGCGGAGGTGGAACTGAGCATTGCCAAAGGCCGCAATGGCCAGATGCCGGCATTTGCTGGTCGATTGGATGAAATCGATATTCGCTTGCTGGTGGCCTGGCTCAGCTCAGGGCAACCAAGGTGAGCTCATGCCGTAAGGTACAGTTACAAACACTGATTCGATCTGCCGGATTTTGCCGTCCTCAATCCTGAACAGTTCCAACAAATAAAATGAATGCGGATAGCGGATCGGAGACTTGATTACGCGACCATCAGTCAGTTTGTATTCGCCCAGCACGCCGGAGTGATCGATAAAGGCAGAGGCGAGTACCAGACCGCGTTCTTCATCCACCAGCGGGAAGCGCCGTGCACGCAGTCTGTCATCGTAGCGGTAGTTGCCTTGTTTGAATTGTTCTTCGCAGCCAAGCGCGCCCACTGATGTGAAATCCACTTTGGAGTTGTGTGTGGTCTTGGTGCCGTTCTCGACACGATCACAGTCTTTGGAAAATTCGGTGAAGAGCGTACCGTCGTTAAGCTGCAAGGTATCGAAATAACCGTTGGCAACCGAGATGAGGCGTTCGCGTTCGCGACGTTTGGCAGCGGGCAGAATTTCCGTGAACACCGGTTTGTTGTCGAGTACTGGATCGGGCCACACGATGCTCTTGGGCTCGTTGGTCATGCGCAATATCACCATCTCGGCTTCGCTGATTTTTTTGTGAACAATTTTCAGACGCATTGCCATCAAGGAAGGGAAGCTGGGTTCCTGCACCTGGCCGAAGAAGCCGATTTCACCGGCCTTTTCATCCATTACATAGAGTTTGTAGCTGCCAAGGCCGGTGATGGTGCCCCAGATGCCATCGCCGATGGCCAGCTGCACATTGTTCTCGGTGAACTTCACTGAGTCGGCCCAGGCAATGCGTTTGGGATCATGTGCTACCAACCCTTTCAGATAGGTATCGGCAATGTCAGTGAGGCAACTGCGATCACAATCAGGCACGGCAGCGGAGGCTTGCAATGTTTGTGCAGATGCGCACTCAAAGTGTGCAAACACGCCAAGAAGGATTGGAGCAAACAACAAGCGAAGCAGTTTTGTCATAGTCATGATGTCATTATGCAATTTTTTGAAAACTATAATTTTTTGTTGAACTGGTGGCAATTCAATGCTGCACAAGTAACCAGCAAAAACAGTCAATTGCAAGGACGCTTTATCGTGCTCTTTTACAGGGCGGATTAACCCTGTGTGAAGTGGCGATTGCGGCTTTTTGGTGTAGTATTGAAATCGAATTCGCTATTAAGAAGTAGTGTAGTTCGGCAGTCCCAATTTCACTTACAACTAAAATTATGGGGGATCGATGAGATTATCCAGGAAACCGTTAGTGTCAGCCGTTGCGCTTGGCACTGTGATGATAGCCAGTTCAAGTTTTGCGCAGAATACCAACAAGGCGGCAAGTGTCGAGGAGATTGTGGTTACCGCGCAGTTCCGCTCACAGAACCTGCAGGACACACCACTTGCGATCACGGCGGTCAACGCCGAGATGCTTGAGGCCCGTGGCCAGACCAACATTTCTCAAGTCGCCGCACAGGCACCAAACGTATCTCTGCGGCCGCAGCCGCAGAACGGTGGCTCAGGTCTGATCGCCTTTATCCGCGGCGTCGGTCAGGTCGACTTCAACTATGCACTTGATCCAGGCGTCGGCGTCTATGTCGACGATGTCTATATCCCGACGTTGTCGAGCTCCCTGCTTGAGCTGATCGACCTTGATCGCGTCGAAATTCTGCGCGGTCCTCAAGGCACGCTTGCGGGCAAGAACGCAATTGGCGGCGCGATCAAACTGTTCAGCGCCAAACCCAAAGGCGACAACTCAGGTTCAATCCGCGCTTCTTACGGCGAGTTCAACGAAACATCCCTGCGCGGGATGACCGATCTCAAGCTCAGCGACGATCTGTCCTTGCGCGTTTCGGGCATGAGCCGTGGACGTGATGGCTATGTCGCCATGCTCGACTATGGTCAGACCCATCCCACTTCCAACGTGCCCCAGACCAACACGCGTGGCAACGGGAATTCCGATTACCTCACTATGGGTGGCCAGAACATCTCTGCCGGTCGCGCAGCTTTACGCTACACGCCCAACGACGCGCTTGAGATTAATGTTTCAACTGACTTTACACGCGAGCGATCAGAAGCGATCCCGACTGTTTTGATCGCTGCAGGCGCGATTGCCCCCGGCGGTACCGTTTTCAACCCCAAATCGGTTGGTAATTCGTCGTCGCTGTCCTCGTTCCCCCCCCCGGTCTATGGCAATCCCCAACTAGTCGGCAAGAATGGCCAGCCGGTAAACATGAGCTGCGCTTTCGTGCCAGCCGGCGCCTATAGCTGTGATACTGGCGGCAAACTGCTGGGCTGGGATCCGCGTTTCGTCAGCTATTCGAACTTCCTTGATGGCATGGCGCCGAACTACCAGGCTCCTTACAAGCCGTATTACGCTATTCCGCAGACCAATTTCGAGGGCTCGGGCGTGCACGGCGAACTGAACTACCAGTTCAATAAAAACGTGGAGTTTGTCTATATCGGGTCGTATCGCCAATACAACTCGAAGTTCGGTCAGGATCAGGATGCCACGCCGATTCCGCTCTCTCAGCTCGACAACGAACTGAACCACCATGCGTTCACTTCGGAAGTCAGGCTCAACATGAAGTCTGAAAGCGGTTTCCTGGAAGGGACTGTCGGCGCGTTCTATCTCAAACAGAAGGGCACCTATACCGCCCGCGTCGATCTGAACTACGTGGCTCCTTCCACGATCGACTTCCTGCATGGTCCTGACACCACGCCTAGCACTACCAAGGCTGTGTTCGCTACGGCGACTGTGCACCCGACTGATGCGATGAGCTTCACCGGAGGCCTGCGCTACACGAAGGACGCGAAGGACTATACCTACTACCGTTCCAACCCGGACGGAACCGTGCCCAGCCCCGCTGCTTGCCCGACCCCCTTTGCAGGGCCGAACTGCTTGCTCGCAGGCATCTACGGGATTACCGGTAGCTTCAGGGGCAATCGCACGGATTGGCGCGTTGTAGGCGACTATCGCTTTACGCCGGAATTACTGGCTTATGCGTCGGTCTCTACCGGTTTCAAGGGCGGCGGGGTCAATCCACGTCCATTCGTAGCTGACCAGCGTCTGCCGTTCAATCCTGAAACCCTTAAAACCTATGAGGCAGGTTTCAAGGCTGACTTGTTTGATCGCACTATGCGCCTGAACGGTGCTGTGTTCCTGAACAAGTACAATGACATCATTCTCGGCAAAACCGTGTGCCCGGAATCGGTTTTGCAGACGCCATGTCTGCGACCCTCCAACATCGGTGCAGCGGACGTGTCTGGCTTTGAACTCGAAGCCACTATCTATCCAACCACTGGGCTCTCGATTGACGCTAGCATCAGTACCCTCAACTTCGAGTACAGCTCTGCGCTCGACGCGAAGGGCAATCTTTCCAACACAAGTATTCCGGGAAGTGCCATCACGCCCTATACGCCTGAGCTGTCTTATTCGGTGGGTATTCAGTATGACCAGCCGATCAGTACTGGAGAAATCAGCTACCGTCTGGACGGTTCTTATCAGGGCAAGCTGTACACGAATGCCGAAAATACCACGTGGGGTAAGATTGACGGTCGCTTCCTCGCCAATGGCAGGGTCAGCTGGTCCAACAAGGACGCCTGGAGACTGTCGTTCGAAGTTCAGAACCTCTTCGACAAGTACTATTTCCAGTCAGTTAGCGATGCCACGACCTCGCTTGGCGTCGTCACTGGTGTACCTGCATTACCTAGAACCTGGTCGGTGTCGGTCGAACGCAAGTTCTGATCTGACGGGCCGGTGTGTTACCAAGAAGCCGCTGTCGCAAGACGGCGGTTTTTTTCATCGCAGCTAAGGCCGACAGACTTGTCGTAATGCCACGTACTTGGGCAGTTACCCTGAAGTGCAGCTTCGCCGGGAGCGCCAATTCGGGAGCGATGGGCGAGTTATTTTTCCTCTTGCACGTAAATCCTTTGGATTTCACTGAACTTGGCCAATAATCTGCCAACCTGACCCGGGCTGCTTTCCTGAAGATGTCGGGGTTGCTGACCATTCGCCCCCATCCCCCTTGCCGGCTTTTCATCGGGAGGCGGTTTCTTGCAGAAGTAGGGCCTGCCAAGCCCGTTTTTCCTTCCTTAATCGATTTATAGGTTGACCTTAAATCAGAAAGTAGAGTAAAAAACCGAAGATGTATTCGCATTCAAGCGGTTACGTCTTTTTCATTGCTTGAAAAAGCATACCTTGCCAGTCCCATTTTCTTACCGGACGGCAAGGAAATTCAAAATATTGGGGAATATGCCCTGGAATGCCTTTTGATTGTCGTAGTGACCACTAATTCTTAATTCCCCATCCAAGAGTCACGGTTCGGCCTTCCAGACAGCTATCAATCACAACGAGGAGATGTAATTTTTATGCGGAATAATTCAGTAAATTTCAGGCTTAAACTGCTCTGCACAGCTGTAACAGCAGTCTTTGCCGCCGGGGCTTACGCCCAACAGGGTGGTGCACCCGCAGGCGCGCAACAGCTGGAGGAGATCCAGATCACTGGTTCACGTATTCGTAACGTGAGCAGCATGACCACCGCAACACCAGTTACCGCTGTTACTCAAGATGAACTCACCAACTTGAACCCAGGTTCTACCTTGGCAGAAGAGCTTGATGCACTGCCACAGTTCTTCAATACCCAAACAGCTCAACGTGGTGGCGGTACTTTCACTACCGCTAGCGGCAGCTTTTTGAACCTGCGTGCCATGGGTCCACAACGTACCTTGGTATTGTTGGACGGTTCGCGTGTAATTCCTGCGGATGCCAACGGCAGCGTCAACATTGACAACTTTCCCACTGCGCTGATCAAGCGTACTGATGTGATCACCGGCGGTGCTTCTGCCGCTTACGGTGCTGACGCTTTGGCGGGTGTTGTTAACTTTGTACTTGATCGCGAGTTCAAAGGTCTGAAGACAAAAATTTCGACCGGTATAAACGAGTTCGGAGACGGCGAGAATTACAATGCTTCTGTCGCTGGTGGTACCAGCATGATGGATAATCGTCTGCATTTGATTGGCTCTGTTGAAACACGCCACATTGATCAAATTGACGCCGACCCTACTCGCCTGAAAAACTGGAAAGATTGGGGCTTGGTACAAAATCCGGCTTGGGTTTCAGCTACTGCTACTCCCAACATTCCACGCCGCATTACTGTGCCGTATGTATTTGATAACCGCGCTTCTC
>CANCGR010000196.1 GCA_947377625.1 Gammaproteobacteria bacterium
CGGCCCAGTTGAAAATGCAGTCTGACTGCGCCGAGGTAGTTGAACCTGTTGAACCCGTAGAACCTGTGCTCGTTGAGCCTGTCGAGCCAGTAGAACCTGTACTAGTTGAACCTGTCGAACCCGTGCCTGTCGAACCCGTGCCTGTTGAACCTGAAGTCGTAGAACCCGTTGAGCCTGTACTCGTTGAACCCGTTGAACCTGTTGAAGCAGTTCCTGTGGTACGCACTTCGATGACCTGTAAGGTGCGTGCCGGAATCGTGATCGACAGACTCACCGCTCCACCACTCACCGCCTGTGCTGATCGAACATCCTTGGCGGCCGATGCCATCAACGTTGTCAGTTGAGCGGAATCGGCGACAACAGGTGACCCGCTCGCAGTCAGATCCTTGGCACCAGCCGGAGGAGTAGAAATGGTTGCATCCACCGTTGCAGCATTGCCAAGACCTTTGACCTGCAGCACATAACTCACGTCGGCGGTGCCGTCATTGGTCACAACGATTTCCTGCCCGCCACTCATTTGCCCTGCCACCACCAGCAATGGTGCCGAATCCGCCGCATAACCGGCCACACAGGTGTTGGACTGACACACCTGTGCATCAAGCATCGCCGCGCCACGCAGCTTGGCATGGGCCCAAAACGCCCATGCCGCCGGATTGACGCGAACCGCTCCGGTCACGGTAGTAAAGTCAAACAGCGACATGACAGACACGCCCGCATAGTAATGCGCAGCGTCGATACTCAGCGACGGGTCCTGCATCAGTGTCAGTATCCCGCTGGCAAACGACTGGTTTTGCTGGTTGGCGTAAAAGCTGTTGCCGCATTCGGTGCCCAGACCGATGTTCCATTCGCTGATATGCAAAGGTATGCCCGTGCCTCCCTGCGAGTCGGCCAACGCACGCACGTCGCGCAGGAACGTGGCGGAGGTTTGCATGGAAGCATTGGCACACTTGCCATAGAGGTGGGCCGAATAAAAATCCAGCGATGATGCGCCAACCGCCTGGATGAAACCGTTGGCAGGATTAGTGGACTGCTGGCTCTTGGTGAGCACATCACGCGTGAAGCCGGGGCCGCCTACCTTGAGTGTCTTGCCCGCAGCACTTGCTGCTGCGCGCACTCGCGTTGTGCTTTCCTTGTACAGCGTGATGAAGGTGGCGGTATCACCGCGCCAGAACCCACCATCAGGCTCGTTGTGGATTTCGACATAGGCCGGATCCACTGCAATGCCGGCAGTGGGTTTAAAAACACCAATGACATGCTTGTAGATGTT
Organism: Gammaproteobacteria bacterium; assembly: GCA_947377625.1. GTDB lineage: Bacteria > Pseudomonadota > Gammaproteobacteria > Pseudomonadales > Pseudohongiellaceae > CAILUG01. Next base: position 1,268 of record CANCGR010000196.1, read on the forward strand.
GGTGGCGACCTTGGCCCAGGCCACCGGGTCGGTCGTGTCATTGGGGCCGTTGTAGTTTTGCGCCAGACCCAGATACACCTTGGCACCGCTGGCAATGGTTTTGCTGATGACTTCATCGGCAGTGGTGAAGTCATAGTTGGCGGTGTTGTTGATATCTGCATCAAGTGATGAAGTAGGTGTCCACATGAAATGCGGCACGCTGCCAGAGGCAGTAATGGTGCAGCCCAATACGGTAGTCGACGGCGTAACTGCGACGTTCAGGCGGGTAGCGGCCTTGTAGATGCTGCACAGATCAAGGCCGCTGTCGTGCAAGCGTGCCTGCGACACGCCAAAGGCTGTGTACAACGAAGTTGCCACATAGGTGATGCCGGGCGTTTTGGACGCAAAGGTCGGCGGCACGTTGACGCCCAGCAAGTCCCGAATAGTTCCCTGGGTCTTGGCATTGTCGACCACTACCGAAGTCGTGCTGTTGGCAGCGATGGCTGCAGGGGCAGCAACGGCGAGAGCTACGGCGAGGGCAAGAGTGAGGTTACGCATGAAGACTCCTTTCAGGCACAAGTTTGACAAGGGTGGTATGTCTCACGATTGAACGCAACTCTTTGCAAAGCGATTACAGCTTGCGCTGCTTTTCTGACCTGGCGCAACAGAACTGCGACGCATATCTCAATCTGCTTGAGTATCGATTATCATCCTGCGCCAGTGATCCCAATAATTCCCGATTAGAAGAGGAATAGCTCATGCCCCCCTTCACGAACGGCAGCCGCCGTTTCCCGTGCCTTGCCTGTGCCCTTGCCATAAGCAGCGCCACACTGTCTGGTGGGGCCAGCGCTCAAACGCAGCTGTACTGGGGCGATCTGCATCTGCACACCAATTATTCACTGGATGCCTACGGCGTTGGCAATACCTATATCACACCTGACCTCGCCTATCGCTTTGCGCGTGGCATTCCCGTTTACCATCGCACGCTGGATACCAAGGTGCAGATCGACCGACCGCTGGATTTTCTGGCGGTAACCGATCATTCCGACAACCTTGGCATTGATGTGCAAGTGATCTCGGCTGATCCACTGCTGCAGCAAAACGAAGCCGGACGCCTGATGATCCAGGCCGCGAAAGATGGCCCGTGGACCGGCTTGCAGGGCTACACGCGCGCCAACGCCAGTCGCACCGGCGCGCTCGAACAGGTGACCACGCTCGATCTGCGCAAATCAGCGTGGCAGAAAGAAATCGAAGCCGCCGACAAGAACAACATCCCCGGCACCTTCACTACTTTTTTCGGCTGGGAATGGACCGCGATGATCGATGGCAAGAACCTGCATCGCAACGTCATCAGCAACGCCAGTGCACAGCAGGCCAGCCAGTTCTACCCCTACGGGGCCGGCCAGTTCTTTTCTCTCAAAGGCATCGACAGCAACCGCCCGGAAGAACTGTGGGCGTATCTCGACGCTACCGCCAAACGCGTGGGCAATGACTTCATCGCCATACCGCACAACTCCAACTTGTCGGGCGGCCTGATGTTTGATGTGGTCGACAGCGACGGTCGCCCCTTCGACGCGCAATACGCCAGAACCCGTATGCGCTGGGAATCGCTGGTGGAAATCACCCAGAGCAAGGGCACTTCCGAAGTGCGCCCGGAACTGGCGCCTACCGATGAATTCGGCGAATTCGAAATTCGCCGCAAACTGCTGATCGGCACGCCGACACCTGCCAATCCGGCTGACTATGTGCGGTCTGCGTTGCTGCGTGGCCTCAGCTTCAACGCAACATTGGGCACGAATCCTTACAAATTGGGTTTCGTTGGCGGCACCGACAATCACATTGGCATGTCATCGGTGGAGGAGAAAAACTTTCTCGGCAAAATTGCGCTTGATGCCAAGCTCAGTGATCGCCTGCCCAAACAACGGCCGGTGATTTTTCCGGCGTGGGAAATGTCGGCATCGGGACTCACTGCAATCTGGGCTGAGAAGAACACGCGCGATTCGCTGTTCGCCGCCATGAAGCGCAAGGAAGTATATGGCACCACCGGCACGCGCATTGCGCTGCGCCTGTTTGGTGGTTATGCATTCACTGCCAGTGATGCGAGCGCGAAGGATATTGCCGCAGTGGGTTACAAAAAAGGCGTTCCGATGGGCAGCGATATTACTGCTGCGCCCAAAGGCAAAGCCCCTACGCTGCTGATCCACGCCGCCAAAGACCCGGCCGGTGCCAATCTGGATCGCATTCAGGTGGTGAAAGGCTGGCTCGACCAGAAGAAAGAGCCGCAGGAAAAAGTGTATGACGTAGCTTGGTCAGGCTCTCGCAAACCTGGCGCGGATGGAAAGGTACCTGCCGTGGGCAACACGGTGGATATCACCACCGCCTTGTACACCAATGACATCGGCGCTGCGCAACTTTCCACGGTCTGGAGCGACCCCGACTTCAAAGCCGACCAAGCCGCGTTTTACTATGTGCGCGTGCTCGAAATCCCCACACCACGACAATCGCTGTTTGATGCGATTGCGCTGGGTGTTGACGTGAGTGTTACCAAGTACGCGGCAACGCTGCAGGAGCGCGCCTACTCGTCGCCGATCTGGTATACCCCTTGAGAAAAACCACTTACACCCGATACGAAGGTGAACCATGACCAACCGACGTGAATTTCTGCAGACCACCGCCACGCTGACTGCTGCAGCTTCCTTCTCGCCTCGTGCATCCTTCGCCACCAATGCATCACTTGCGTTGATGGCTGCGATAGTCGACACCCGCTTTGCAGCAACCGCCGGGTTCAGCGCAGCAACCAGCGCGCAAGGCGTGCCGACGCATGAAATCGGTGGCGATATCACCGCTGTGTGGCTGAATCATTTGCGTGAACGCTGGGCACAGCAGCCGGCAGCACTGGCGGGGCTTACTGCACGACCGGCACTGTTTTGTCTGGAACAATTGGCGCGCGATCAAGGCCTGAGAGTTGTTTACCACGCTGAGCATAAACAGCTCGCATCCGGCGACATGCAACACACAGTGCTTACGCCGCTGGCCGGCATAGATGCGGCGCTGCTCACTGCCACTGGCGACCACTGGCCACACTTCATCGCCGAACAATTGAACAAGATAAAACAGGTTCCGCTGACGGCAGGGCCGAGTCAGGCCTGCATGCCGGCATTCCACAACGATGATGAAATTACACTGCATTCATGGGTGCTGGCACCGCTGGTTTGAACCGATAGCAAACGTCACATACAAGAGGAAACAACCATGGCCAAGCCTCCAGGAGTCAGTCAGGCAGATTTTGATTCGGCTATCGCCCAGTGGAAGCAGGCCATTGGCAATGACTGGGTTTTTACCAGTGATGAAGATATCGCCCTCTACCGCGATGCTTACTCACCGTTCTGGGGTGAAGGCGAAGACCGGGTCGCTTCGGCTGCAGTAGCGCCTTCCACGACCGAAGAAGTGCAAGCCGTGATGCGCATTGCCGATAAACTGAAAGTACCGATTTATCCTATTTCTACCGGCAAAAACCTGGGTTATGGCGGTTCGGCACCGGCGCTGTCCGGCTCGGTGGTGCTTGATCTAAAACGCATGAATCGCGTGCTGGAAGTCAGCGAGAGCAATGCCTTTGCGCTGGTGGAGCCAGGGGTGAGTTATTTTGATCTGTACCGGCATATTGAAAAACTCGGCTTGAAAATATGGATTGATTCACCTGATCCGGGCTGGGGCTCGGTGATAGGCAATGCACTGGACGGCGGAGCCGGCTGGACCGCCTGGCCGTTCCGCGATCATTTCGGTGCGCATTGCGGCATGGAGATTGTGCTGGCCAATGGTGAGCTGGTGCGCACCGGCATGGGCGCGATGCCGAATTCAAAATCGTGGCAGCACAACAAATGGGGCTATGGCCCGTGGGTTGATGGTTTGTTCCGTCAATCCAATATGGGTGTGGTCACCAAGATGGGCATTTGGCTGATGCCCAGACCACAGGCTTATATGGCGGGCACCGTCAGCGTCTATCGCCATGACGACATCCACAAACTTATCGACTTGTTGAGCCTGATGGAAAACGAACAAGTGGTGAACGGTTCCACCAGCGTGGGCAATCCGATTGCTGGCGGCTTTGGACCTGCCGATCCTGAAATTCAGGCGCTGCGGCAACGACCCGGTGGCGCTACGCCGGAAGAACTCACTGCCATCGCACTCAGGAAAAAAATTCCGTACTGGACCTGTACGATGCCGATCTACGGCCCCGAGAAAGTGGTGCTGGCAAAAATGGAATATGTGAAAGAAAGCTTCGCGCAGATTGCTGATTCCACTTTTTCTGAAACCGCGTTGACGCGTTTCCCGGTTGATCCGCAGAAAGTGGCACCTGGCGATAAAGTGGATTTCGGCATCCCCAATCTTTCAACCTTTTCCATCGGGGCGCGCAGCCCCTTCAACCAGAAACCCACCAGCGGTCATCTGTGGTTTTCACCGATAGTGCCGCGCACCGGCGCTGCCATTATCGAGTTCCAGAAGTTCTATGCCGACAATCTGCAGGACATCACCAAAGGCGAAGATCTGGGTTTTCTCGGCCCGATCACACTCACCAACTGGGAACGCTCGCTGGTGCTGATGATCATGTTCCCCATCAGCCGCGATGCGGATGCCAACCGCAAGATCGTCAAAGCCTTCCGGCGCTGGGT
>CANCGR010000197.1 GCA_947377625.1 Gammaproteobacteria bacterium
GTCGGCCACGACCACCACCGAGGCGCCATCATCAATGGCGAAGATGTCGAGCACACCACGGCGTGTGCGGGCGCTGTCGGCATCAAAGCCACGTGCTTTGCCACCAAACACCGGGCTCTGCGCAATTGCGGCGTAGACCATGCCGGGCAGGCTGATGTCGATGCCATAGATCTGTGTGCCGTTGACAGAAGCGGGAATGTCCACGCGCGGCATCGACTGGCCGATGATGTTCCAGGTGGCCGGGTCTTTCAGCGGCACGTCATTTGGCACCGGCAGCGTAGCGGCAAGTGCTGCCAACGCACCGAAGCCACTTTGTTTCTTGCTGGCAGCGTGCGCAACGATGCCATTCTTCACAGTAATTTCACCGGCCGGCACTTTCCACATTTGCGCGGCGGCGGCTACCAGCATGGCGCGCGCGGTGGCGCCGGCTTGGCGCAAGTAGCTCTGCGAGTTGCGGATGGTTTGGCTACCGACCGTTTGCATGCTGCCCCAGGCTTTGTTCATCAGCAGATGCTCATGCACGTCGACATAGGCGATGTGCACCTGCTCCCAGTTGGCGTCGAGTTCGTCGGCCACGATCTGCGGGGCTGAAGTGAGACTGCCCTGCCCCATTTCAGAACGCGCGTATTTGATGGTGACTGTATCGTCCGGCGCTACTTCAACCCAGATATTGATACGTTTGGCAGCCGGTGCTGCAGCGGCCTGCGCTTTGCCTTCAGGCAACGTGAAACCAAGTGCCAGACCACCGCCAACGGCAGCGCTGGAAAGCAGGAACTTGCGACGGGAAACACTGTTGGAAATTTTCATATCGTTGCCCTCAGACCTTGGCCATTTCGGGTGCAGTGCCAGCCACATCGTGGATGGCATCGCGAATGCGTTTGTAGGTGCCGCAGCGGCAGATATTGCTCATCGCGGCGTTGATGTCGGCATCGGTAGGTTTAGGCTTTTTCTCGAGCAGCGACACCGCCGCCATGATCTGGCCCGACTGGCAATAGCCGCATTGAGGCACTTGATGCTTCACCCACGCTTGTTGCACCGGATGCGAGGCATCGTGCGACAACCCTTCGATGGTAGTGATGCGCTTGCCCTCGGCGGCTGACACGGGCAACACGCACGAGCGCACCGGCTCGCCATCAATGTGCACGGTGCAAGCACCGCATTGGGCGATGCCGCACGAGTATTTGGTGCCCTTCAGATCGAGCATGTCGCGCAGCACCCACAAGAGCGGCATTTCCGGCTCTACATCCACTTCATGCTGTTGATTGTTGATTTGCAGTTTCATGGCGGGTCTCCGGTGGGGTAACACAGGGATCAAAGCACTTGGGCTTCTGCTTGGCAAGGGCGCTAATCATCGGTGCCGTGATCAATCGCGGTTAAGCGCTTCCCTTACCCTGCCGTTATACCAGCACAAGAGCTCCCACGATCCGGCCACTGCACCGTTATATCCCTATGCAAAGCCCTGCACTAACCGACACCGACAGCAAAGACTGGCGCCGCAAATATTCCGAAGTCGTGCACGCGATGGAGGCAGACGAGCGACAGTACCAGGCGCAACTGCTTACGCTCAAACGTTTGATTGGCAGGCTATGCCTTGTCGGCAATGGGCAATCACCTCAGCTTGATGAGGTGCTGCTCACACTCAAGGAAGTCATTACCCGCGAGCAAGTGCCGGCAGCAGAGCTGGACTCTATCGCCGCCGCCATTGCCAGTGTTGTGCTGGAAGAGGAGCGTCGCGCCACTGACAACTGTGCTACCCCGCGACAAAACACATCTGCTGTCGCAGCAACGGCAGTTGATCCACGCCTGCTCGACGCACTCTCACGTTTGTTGGGCGAACTGCGGCGTGACCCGGAACTGATCCAAAGCATCGACAAACTCGGCAGCGAGCTGGCCATGGTGGCAACAACGGCGATGCTAAGCCCGCTGGTGCAACAGGTTGGTGTATTTGCCACCCAGCGCATTCGCAATCTGGAAAAGTTGCGCAGCGGTCTGGAAAAACTACTGGAGCAGATGGTCGCGCGGCTTGACGAAGTGGCTGGCTACATCGCCGGCGACGAAACCAGCCGGCAACAGGAACACACCCGTCGCGCGGCTTTCACCGACCAGATCGCCGGCGAGATGCAAGCGATCGGAACCAGTGTTGAAGCCAGTGACGATCTCGCGCAGATCCGCACGCAGATTCGCAGTCGCCTGGATTCGATCGGCCGGCATTTGCAGGACTTCCGTCAGCGCGAAACCGATTTCGCCAGCACCGCGCAACAACGTGCCACCGAGATGCGCGCGCGCATCACCGAGCTGGAACAGGAAACCAGTGCACTGCAGCAGCGGGTTGAAGTGGAAAAGCGTAACGCCATGCTTGATGCGTTGACGCAGGTGCCAAACCGCCTTGGCTGGGAACAGCGCATCAAGGAAGAGCTGCAGCGTTGGCAGCAATTCCCGCAAGCTACTTGCCTGCTCACGTGGGACATCGACCATTTCAAACGCATCAACGACAGCTACGGCCACACTGCGGGCGACAAGGTGCTCAACATCGTGGCCGGCCGCCTTGCCAAGGGCCTTCGTAGCAATGATTTCCTGGCGCGCTATGGTGGCGAAGAGTTTGTGATGATTCTGCCTGCTACCACGCTGGAAAAAGGAGCAGCCCTTGCCAACGCCATCCGCGAAGCGGTTGCCAAAATTGGCTTCCACTTCAGCGGCAAGGCCGTGGTGATCACCATTTCGTGTGGCCTCACCCTGCTATGTGAAGGAGATACCGTAACCAGCGCCTTCGAGCGCGCCGACAAGGCTTTGTATCAAGCCAAGCAAAACGGCAGGAACCAGGTGGCAAGCGGCTGACCGCGCCATGCCTTTGGCACAGAGCAGCAACTCTACTACTCACCAATACTCAGCCGCCCACCAACACTCAGCTACTCACCAACAGCGCAATACCGAGCGCCGTGCCAAGCATAGCGACAATGATATTCATCACTACGCCCCAGCGGGTGTCGTAGTTGTCGGGAAATTCAGCGGGAGTCAGCGTCTTGAGCACGACCATGTGCTGGCGCGACGCGTATAGCGCACTCACCGCACCCAGCGCGATGAAACCCAGGCCCAGCCAGAGCGTGGTCAGCGACATGTTCGCACTCGTCTGTTTGGGCGCGAATATCTGCACCAGAATTCCCGTGCGCTCAATCGCAAATCCAAACGCAATCAGTGCCAGGCTGGTACGGTTCCACGCCAGCAGGGTTCGTTCTGCCGCAAACAATACTCTGGGATCTTTCAGGTCTGACATTTTTCCTCCGGCGTCGTTTCACACGTCGTTGAGCGGTATTTTCAGATAGGCCACACCATTTTCATCCTTGGGAGGCATTTCGCCAGCGCGGATATTGACCTGTATCGACGGCAAAATCAGCGAGGGCATTTCCAGCGTTGCATCACGGGCAGTACGCATGTTCACGAACGCTTCCTCATCGACACCATCGTGCACGTGAATGTTGGCAGCGCGCTGCTCGGTCACGGTGGTTTCCCACGCGGGTGCGCGATTGCCGGGGGGATAGTCATGACAAATGTACATGCGTGTCGCCGGCGGCAGACTCAGCAGCTTTTGTATTGACCGGTAAAGTTGATGGGCATCACCACCGGGGAAATCACAGCGGGCAGTTCCTACGTCCGGCATGAAGATGGTGTCGCCGACAAACACAATGTCTTGGGTCTGGTACGCCATGCACGCGGGCGTATGCCCCGGCACCGACAGGGCCTGCAGCGTCAGCGCACCCACCGCAAAGGTCTCGCCATCGCGCAGCAGATGGTCGAATTGGTGACCGTCAGGATGAAACTCGGATTCCAGATTGAATATGGCCTTGAACACTTTCTGCACGCCCTGGATGGCGGCGCCGATGGCGATCTTGCCACCCACATGTTTGCGCAAATAATGCGCGGCAGTCAGATGATCGGCATGGGCGTGGGTTTCCAGAATCCACTCGACCTGCAAGTTATGCTCGCGCACAAATGCAATCAGCTTGTCGGCTGAAGTGCTGCTGGCTCGGCCTGATTTGTAGTTGTAGTCCAGCACCGGGTCGATGATGGCGCAGGCAGAACCCTGCTCGGTATAAAGGATGTGGCTGACAGTCCAGGTGGCAGGATCAAAAAAACTTTTCACGACAGGTTTCATGGCAGACTCCAGTGCAATTTTTCTCACAACAACATTATATTGATTTATATATTGTATGTAAATATAATGTTTAGAGGTAAAGCAATTCAACGCGGGCAAACCATGGCGAAATCAACAAGCATCGATATAGAAACAATGCGGGCATCTGCCGATGAAGCCTGCCGTCTGATGAAGACGCTGGCTAATCGTGACCGGATGCTGCTGCTGTGCCAGCTGGCGCAGGGAGAAAAGTGTGTCAGTGAACTGGAAGAAATGCTGGGCATCCTACAGCCCACGCTGTCGCAGCAGTTGGGCGTCTTGCGTGAAGAAGGTCTGGTCACCACGCGCCGTGAAGGCAAAAACATTTATTACTGCGTTGATAGCCCACAGGCGCTGGCGGTGATGAAGGTGCTGTACAAGCTTTTTTGTTCAAAGGAGTAAGTCATGATGATGATCGACTGGAGCAACTTCACGCCGTGGGCCTCGCTGGCTGGCGGCATTGCGCTGGGGCTGGCCGCTGCAATATTCATTTTGGTGAACGGGCGCATTCTGGGCATCAGCGGCATCGTTGGCGGTTTGCTGCACCCACTCAAAGGCGATGTGGTGTGGCGTCTGACGTTTGTGGCCGGGGTGTTGGCAGCACCCGTGCTTTATAAACTGCTCGCCACTCCTGCGGCGGTACGCATTGATGCCGGTCTGCCGACGATAGTGATTGCCGGTTTGCTGGTGGGATTGGGAACCCGCTACGGCTCGGGTTGCACCAGTGGTCACGGCGTGTGCGGATTGTCGCGGCTGTCGCCACGTTCCATGGTCGCCACGCTTGCCTTCATGGGCGCCGGCTTTGTTACCGTCTTCATTGTTCGCCATGTCCTGGGTTGATTGCGAGCCCAGTAACAGGAGCCTTTATGTATCTCAGCAGAATTTCAGAATTTGTCGCCGGTCTTTTGTTTGGTATCGGTTTGATGGTTGCCGGCATGACTGATCCGGGCAAGGTGCTTGGCTTCCTCGATCTGGCCGGTGCATGGGATCCTTCACTGGCTTTCGTGATGGGCGGCGCCATCCTGATCGGCTTTTTCGCGTTCATGATCGCGAAGAAACGCACTCTTACGTTTTTGGGTGGCGCCCTGCACTTGCCCAAAGCCACTGCCATAGACCGACGCCTGGTAGTCGGCGGCCTGTTGTTCGGGGTTGGCTGGGGCTTGGCCGGCTTCTGTCCGGGGCCGGCACTGGTGTCGATGGCAATGGGCCAACCGAAGGCTTTGGTGTTTGTCGCTGCCATGCTGGCTGGCATGAAGATGTTTGAAGTGCTGGAGCGCAGAACTGCGACAGTGTAGTGCCGCAGTCCTACATCTTGCGTGTGATGGCATTACTTTTGGCGCCATTCAAAAAATTCATGCCTTCGCGCGCGGCTGCGGTCAGGCGCGTGATGTCCTGCACCGTCAGTTTGTAATAGGTAGTGGAAGACACGTCCAGATTGCTGGACGCCATATTCAACACCTTGACGTAAAACCGCTCTGGCGGATTTTTGGTACCCAAACGTGGTGCACCAGGGAATTTACCGGCACGGGTCAGCTCACCGACCGCTACCATCACCTGCGTCAGATTGGCTTCCAGATTGCCTTTCATGTTGAAAGCCAGCGTTGTGGCCGCCTGCGCGATTTCATCGGCACTGGCCTTGTCTGCGGTTACACCGGCCGGCAACGCCGCAATGATTGCGTTCTGCGTCGCCACATCATTGGCAAGCTGGGCATGGGCACTCAATGCAGTCAGCGACAAA
>CANCGR010000198.1 GCA_947377625.1 Gammaproteobacteria bacterium
AGGCAGCGGCGCACAATCGGGCTGCGCACCGGAAAGTCTTCAGCAAAAATCTGGTCAGCGGTGAGCCAATGCGCAGCGATGATCGGTGTGTCGAGCTCGCGCTGTGGATGATGCAATTTGGGTTTGGCAATGAAGCAATGGCGGATATAAGTCACGCCGTTGGGCGCGGGGTAGTGGTAGAGCCCCAGCAAAGACGTCAATTCCACATCCCAGGCGGTTTCTTCGAGTGTTTCGCGCACGGCGGCGGCGAACAGGGTTTCGCCTTCATCCAGATGGCCCGCCGGCTGGTTGAATACGATGCGGTCGCCATCGCGTTCTTCCACCATCAGGAAACGGCCATGATCTTCAACGATGGTGGCAACGGAACTATGGGCTAACCAGATCATGAGCGAACAACCAGGCGGGAAGGGGAGCGCATGCTACCCGAATCGTGCCCTTTCATAAACGCGGGATCAAAGAGGATAATGCCCCGTTCACACACTTTGAAAAGATACTCATGAGCACATTGACCCATCTCGATGCCAAAGGACAGGCCCACATGGTGAATGTCGGCGACAAAGCCGTCAGCCAGCGTTCGGCCACTGCCGAAGCGTGGGTGGATATGCAGTCGGCCACCTTGCAAATGATCTCGGAAGGCACGCACAAAAAAGGCGATGTGTTTGCAGTCGCTCGGATCGCCGGCATTCATGCGGCCAAGAAGTGTTCCGATCTTATCCCCTTGTGTCATCCGTTGATGCTAAGCAGCGTCAAGGTTGAATTGACTCCTCACCCTGAAACATCCGCAGTCCATATTGCGGCTACGTGCACCTTGTCGGGTCAGACTGGCGTTGAAATGGAGGCGCTCACAGCGGTATCGGTAGCCGCACTTACTCTCTATGACATGTGCAAAGCAGTTGATCGTGGCATGGTGATTCGCCAGATACAGTTGGTGGACAAACAGGGTGGCAAGTCCGGCCACTGGCAGCGGCAGGCTTGAACAACCGGAAACGATGCCATGATTGAAGTTCGCTATTTTGCCAATATCCGGGAAGCCATGGGGCTGTCACAAGAACAGTTCCCTGCACAGACTATTACGACTGTTGCTACTTTGCTGGAAGCATTGATGCACAAGCATGGCGAGAAAGCGCATGCGGTGCTGGCGGCCACCAAAGTGCTGATGGCGGTTAATCAGGAAGTTGCATCACTATCGACGGCTGTGAGTGATGGTGACGAAGTGGCCTTTTTCCCGCCTGTTACGGGTGGGTGAGCATAACGACATGGCGTTCAACATCCGCATACAGCAGGCTGATTTCAATGTGCAGGAGGAAGTTGACTGCTTGCGCAAGCAATCAGCCAATATCGGTGCGGTCGCTACGTTCAGCGGCCTGGTCAGGGACATGCAGGATGGTCAGATCATCAAAGCGTTGTTGCTTGAGCACTATCCCGGCATGACTGAAAAGAGTCTGGAGAAAATTCTGACTGAAGCGCAGCAGCGCTGGCCATTGCTGGATGTGACGGTAGTGCATCGTATCGGTGAGTTGGTGCCCGGTGAGCAGATCGTATTTGTCGGTGTCAGCAGTTCACATCGCGGTGCGGCATTCGCGGCTTGTGAATTCATCATGGATTTTCTGAAAACCCGCGCGCCGTTCTGGAAGAAGTGCCTGCTCGAAAACAGTGAGCATTGGGTGGAAGCCAAAGACTCGGATCATCAGGCCAGCGAACGCTGGTGAGGTTCTGCTTGCTCAGTCGATGACCCGATAGTCGCCCGGATTCAAACCGGCCAGTGTCCATTCACCAATCTGCCAGCGCACCAGTCGCAAAGTCGGAAAACCGACGGCCGCCGTCATGCGCCGTACTTGCCGGTTGCGTCCTTCCTTGATGGTGAGACTCAGCCAGGAGTCAGGCACCGACTTGCGAACACGGATCGGTGGCACGCGTGGCCACAGTTCCGGGGCTGGCAGTGCAGTGGCAAGCGCCGGCAAGGTCTTGCCGTCATTGAGCACGACTCCGCCACTCAGCAATGCCAATGCTGCCGCCGTGACGATGCCTTCCACTTGCACCCAATAGGTTTTGGATTGCTTGTGGCGCGGGTCACTGATGCGGTGTTGCAAGTGGCCATCGTCGGTTAACAGCAACAGTCCCTCGGAATCATGATCCAGGCGCCCGGCCGGGTAGACTCGCTTGATGGGGATGTAATCGCTGAGACCAGGATGGTTGGCCTCAGATGTGAACTGGCTCAGTACGCCATAAGGTTTATTGAAAAGTATCAGCACTGCGCGGTATTTCGGGCAAACGGACTAGTGGCCGCCAGTATCGTTGATCTGGGTTGCAGCAGCACCGGATTCATTGACCAGCATGATATTGGTGGCATGCAGGCCCTTGGGTCCTTCAATGATTTCGAAGGAGACAACTTGACCAGCCTTCAAGGTTTTATAACCTTCCATTGTGATCGCAGAATAATGCGCAAACAAATCACTGCCGCCGCCATCAGGCAGGATAAAACCGAAACCTTTGGCGTTGTTGAACCATTTGACCTGACCGGTACTCATAACTCCCCCTGACATCAAACGCAGCTTCCAAATGCAGCCTTCAATTGCCGCTAACACACCGATGATTTCGAGTTGAATATCACCTTGTTATCTCTTGTATTTATTGTGTTTTTACAAGACCGCGCACCTATAACCTTATTTTTTTTTTAAGTCAAATGCATTTTCCCCGCAGAATTTGCATCATTTTTGCTAGTAAGTTAACGAGAGGATGGCAACCAGTTAATAGAAAGGCAGTCAGGCGATAGCGAGGTGTTGGCCGGACGATTAGAGTCCGTGTGCACAATGCATGGCCGACTCAGGCATCAAGATGAAACATGCTATAGTTTCTGCGCACTTTATGGGTAGTAGTGAATTCCAGCTTGTATATGACGACCATGACTTATTTGACACATTCCAATGCGGCCATCCAATTGGCCATTCGCAGCCAGAACGACGGCAATGACGACGAGCATCACCGTGAGAACGGCATACGTGAAGCGCTTGCACCAGACCAAGCCAAAATCAAGCCGCCGCCGCTCTATCGTGTGGTGTTGCTGAACGATGACTACACGCCCATGGAATTCGTTGTCGATATCCTGCGGGTGTTTTTTGGCATGAATACTGAAACAGCCACCCGCGTGATGTTGAAAGTGCACACGGAAGGCAAGGGTGTTTGTGGGGTCTTTCCCAAGGAGATAGCAGAAACCAAGGCGACTCAGGTCAACGAACACGCCCGTGCTTCAGAACACCCCTTGATGTGTGACATCGAGGCCGATGATTGATGAACGAAGCATGAATGACGGCTGCCGGCCCTTTGTTTTTGGCTGTGTAGCCCCCATCTAGCGATTGAAGCAGTTCTTTTGAAAGGTAACCGCCATGTTCAGCAAAGAATTTGAAACCGCCCTCAATCATGTTGTCACCTGGGCCCGGATGAAACGGCATGAATTCATCACGGTCGAGCATTTGTTGCTGGCCTTGCTTGATGAAAGTGCCGCGCGCGAAATACTGCTGGCCTGCGATGTGGAGCTGGACAAGCTCAGGGCCGACTTGCAGCAATATCTCACCACCCATATTCCCCAGTTGCCGCAACTTCCCGAGCAGAGTGACAGCCCGGAAGTCACGCAGACGCTTGGCTTTCAGCGCGTCATCCAGCGCGCAGTGTTCCATGTGCAATCCACCGGCAAACGTGAAGTGTCCGGCGCCAACGTATTGGTGGCGATTTTCGGCGAGAAAGACAGCCATGCGGTTTATCTGCTGAAAAAACACGGCGTCAATCGCGGCGATGTCGTCAACTTCATCACGCATGGCAACATTCGTGGCCCTGGCATGAATAACGATGAGTCTGATCCGGAACTGGGCAGCATTGGTGAAGGTGGTGCCAAGGAGAAGCCGCAGAATCCGCTCGACAGTTTTTCCACCAATCTCAATGAAGAAGCCAAAGCTGGCCGTATCGATCCGCTGATTGGCAGAGAGCTGGAGATCACACGCCTTATTCAGGTGTTGTCACGTCGTCGCAAGAACAATCCGCTGTTTGTCGGTGAATCCGGTGTGGGCAAAACTGCGATTGCCGAAGGCTTGGCCAAGCAAATTGTCGATGGTCAGGTGCCCGACATCCTCAAAGACAGTGTCGTGTATTCACTCGACATGGGTGCATTGTTGGCTGGCACCAAATACCGGGGTGATTTCGAAAAACGCTTCAAGTTGTTGCTGGCTGAGCTTGCCAAGCAAGAGCATGCGATTCTGTTTATCGATGAAATCCACACCATTATTGGGGCCGGTGCTGCTTCAGGTGGCGTTATGGATGCCTCCAACTTGCTCAAACCGGTGCTGACTTCCGGCAAAATCCGCTGCATCGGTTCGACTACCTATCAGGAATATCGCGGCATCTTTGAAAAAGACCGCGCGTTGTCACGCCGTTTCCAGAAGATTGATGTGACAGAACCGGATGTAGAAACCACGTATCAGATCCTGCGTGGCCTGAAGTCGCGTTATGAAGAACATCATGAGCTGCGCTACACCGACAAGGCGCTGCGTGCCGCCGCTGAATTGGCATCGCGTTATATCAATGACCGCTTCATGCCTGATAAGGCCATTGATGTTATCGATGAAGCCGGCGCCTTCCAGCGTCTGCAACCTGCAGACAAGCGCAAGAAGCTGATCCAGGTTGACGACATTGAAAGAGTGGTCGCGCAGATTGCCAGAATCCCGCCGAAGAATGTGTCAGCGTCTGACAAGACAGTGCTCAAGGATATCGAGAAAAATCTCAAGATGGTGGTGTTCGGTCAGGATGAAGCCATTGATGCATTGGCTGCGTCAATCAAGCTGTCGCGTGCCGGTTTGAAAGATGGTGAGAAGCCGATTGGTTCCTATTTGTTTGCCGGGCCTACCGGTGTCGGTAAAACTGAAGTCAGTCGGCAGCTTGCCAAGATCATGGGCATAGAGCTGATCCGTTTTGATATGTCCGAATATATGGAGCGTCATACCGTGTCCAGATTGATTGGCGCGCCTCCGGGCTATATCGGTTTCGATCAAGGCGGTTTGTTGACTGAAGCTATCTCCAAGAATCCGCATTGCGTGCTGTTGCTGGA
Organism: Gammaproteobacteria bacterium; assembly: GCA_947377625.1. Taxonomy (GTDB): domain Bacteria; phylum Pseudomonadota; class Gammaproteobacteria; order Pseudomonadales; family Pseudohongiellaceae; genus CAILUG01. The sequence continues at coordinate 5,096 of CANCGR010000198.1, forward strand.
TGAAATCGAAAAGGCGCATCCGGATGTGTTCAACCTGCTGTTGCAGGTGATGGATCATGGCACCTTGACCGACAACAACGGGCGCAAGGCAGATTTCCGCAATGTCATCCTGATCATGACCACCAACGCTGGCGCCCAGGAAATGAGCCGCGCTTCGATAGGCTTCTCAAACCAGGATCATACGACTGATGCGATGGAAGTCATTCGCCGGATGTTCACGCCTGAATTCCGCAACCGTCTGGATTCGATCATCCAGTTCCGTTCTTTGGATCGTTCCATTATCAGGACTGTGGTCGACAAATTCCTGGTGGAACTGCAGGTGCAACTGGATGACAAGAAAGTGGTGTTCCATGTTGAAGACGAAGCCGTCGACTGGTTCGTTATCCATGGTTATGACGTCGCGATGGGCGCCAGGCCGATGGCCCGTCTGATACAGAACAAGATCAAGAAACCGTTGGCGGAAGACATCCTGTTCGGATCGCTGGTCAACGGAGGTGATGTGCATGTCACTGTGGAAAACGACGACATCAAGCTCGATATCACAGCTTCATCTGCACCGATACCGCGTGAAGATGATGAGGATATGAAAGAAGAGAATCTGGACGTGTGACCCGGTCAAGCCGGGCCTGGTACTCAGCGGGCCCGGAATGTAATGCGGCCTTTGGACAGATCGTAAGGGGTCATTTCCACCTTGACCTTGTCGCCTGTGAGAATGCGGATGTAATTCTTGCGCATCTTGCCTGAGATGTGCGCTGTCACTACGTGACCGTTGTCCAGTTTTACCC
>CANCGR010000199.1 GCA_947377625.1 Gammaproteobacteria bacterium
TTTGCTGCTGGCGGTGTGGTGCTGGAAATTGGTTCGTACACGGCCCAGCATGTCATTTACTTTGCCGAATCGATGCCCCAGGTACAGTGGCAACCCAGCGACATGCTGGAGCATCTGCCGACCGTGCTGGCCGGGCTTGCTGATTGCACGTTAAGCAATATCGCCACGCCGTTGGCTTTGGATGTGTCACAGCAATTCTGGCCCGTTACCCAAGTGGACGGCATCTTCAGCGCCAATACACTGCACATCATGTCCTGTACGGATGTTGAAAAGTTCTTTCACGGTGTGAAACGCACACTACGAACGGGCGGAAAACTGTGTGTATATGGACCTTTCAAATACAAAGGCGAGTTCACCACGCCCAGCAATGCGCGTTTCGACGATTGGCTAAAAGAACGCAATCCACTCAGTGGCGTGCGCGATTTCGAGCAGGTCGATGCATGGGCACTTGAAGCCGGTCTGCGATTAGCGGCCGACCACACGATGCCTGCAAACAATCAGTTGCTGTTGTGGGAAATGACAACAGAGGCATGGGATCGTGAATAACCTTTCTTCCAACCAGCACCGCCCCCGAAACGGGGGTATGGCGCTTGCAGGCTTCCCTCTACAATGCTGCGCCTGTGAACTACGGAATCAAGTTAATGAAATTGAATAAATTGTTGTTGATCGCCATTGTGTCCTTGACAGGTACCTGCACAGGTCTTTCCGGTGCCCAAGCTGCAAATGCAGATGTTCCCGACAGCCTGACCGGCACCTACGACATGGCCTATGTGTTCGGCACAACGCCTTACACAGCCAACTCCACTCATAGACTGGTCATCAACGGCGCAGCCGATACCTTGTGTGTCGACGGCAAAATGTTGTCAAACCCGGTGTTTGGCCACACCGATGAATATACGTGGGTCGATGCTGGTGCCAATCTCACGTTCTATCTCGCCCCGAAGATTTCATCGATCGGCGCAATCATCAACGTGTACGATACTGCTGCCAACAAAATTATTGGTCAGTTCGCTGGTGCCAAAAGCAGTGCTTCGACTGATTGTGTCAGCATGGATGAGCAGTCGGTACTTGATCTTGCACTGGAGCTTTATCCAGCACTGTTCAGCAACGGCTCTGCGCTGGGTTTGTATGATGGCTACCGCTACAAGTATTTTGCTGATAGCAAAATTTATGTAGGCCTTAAAAACTCGCATGTCTATCTGATGGGCGGCATGTTCGGCAGCGGCATCACCGACTACGGCTTGGCAACCGCAGTATCAGGTTCCCTGCAATCATTAAAGGCGACGCTGCATCCAGCGACTTCAGTCGCGGCACCCTTGGTAATTTCCTCGGCCAGCCCGACCAGTCTCAATGGCACATTGAGCAAAACTGCTGCCCAATTTGAATCCGGCAGCAGCAACGCCACCATCACCACCTACAACAATAGCGATCCCTATTGTCGAGTGGCTGCTTATTCATTAACCAATAGCGGTAATGGCAAGGTTTATGTCCTTGAGCTCACGTATAGCAAGGACAACCGCAGTGCCGGAATAGTGAAGTTTCGACAAGATGGCAGTGCGTCCGGCGCGCAAATACTTGGGCCCGTGAACGGCATCAGCGTCGACCTTGCCAGTCGCAGAATCACGTTCGCCAATGTATTGCTAAGCGGATCTGACTTGAGCCTGGTTCTCAACGGCACGCTGGAATATCCGACCAACTTCGTAGTGGCAAACCGCGCTGCTTGCGGTTGAGGCCGGCCTGCGATCAAAAGTGGAGCGTGACCGCAGCTATCGAGCGGATCGCCGCACCTGGTAGCAAGCCAAATCCTGGCCAGGTGCGGAGGTAATGAACAGGTCAGCCTGCCGGTTTTGCCGGCGGCGCACCAAAGCCGGCATTGGCATCGTTGATGATCTGCCTGCGCTTGATCTTCCACTCACCTTTCACCTTGACGAACTCATCGATCTCGCGCCCTTGCTCATGCACCTCCGGCGCCTTGTCGGGTGCCACCGCAATCACACCGGTATAAATGAACTCGCCATGGGCAGTGTTGCCGGTGACAGTGACGCGCGCATTGCTGACCATCACGTTCATATGCGGGCGCGGTTTACTGGCATCGGGAGACTTGATACCGGCATACATCGCCTTGATCGCTTCCCTGCCCTTGACTACACGCGTGCCCAGCACGAGTTCGCCGTCGTCCATGTACTCTTCGCCAAAGCTGGCCGATTTTTCACCGCCGAGCTGGGCGTAATAATCAGTGACGAGGTCTTCGATCTGCAGCCGGTCGAGCAGTGTCGCCGCAGTCGTTCTCGGCTCTGCATTCGCGCCAGTAGCGACCACAAGCGCCAAGCACGCGCCTGCCAGCACACCATGCCCAATATTCAACTTAGTTTTCATTTTCATAACTCCCTCTGTGTATTGTGATGCTCTTGTGAATTTTGACGCGTGGCCTAACCCAGAAAACGCTTCAACTCGGCATAGGTCGGCCCGGGGTTTTCCATCAGGAAATTGTGCCCGCCCGGCATGGCCTTGCCTTCTGCCTTGGTCGCTTCCTGTTTCCAGATATTCAACACGTCATATTGTTTGCCCATCGCGGCGCTATCGCCCCACAGCACATTGAGCGGGCATTCAATCTTCTTGCCGGCTTTCAAGTCGTCACCGTCGATTTTCAGGTCCATGCCGGCGGAAGCGCGGTAGTCCTCGCACATGGCATGAATCGCAGCCGGGTCCTTGTACACGCGGGTAAAGGCCTCGCCGAGCTCACCGGGGCCGCCGCTGATGTACTGGCCGGTGCGCGCGAGGATGTCTTCCGGAAATGGCGCCGGACGCAAAAACAGGAACCAGTGGAAATAGGCTTCGACAAATTCGCGCGTCACATGGGAATACAGATAGTGCTCGGGCACGATGTCGAACACAGTGAGGCTCTTGACGCGCTTCGGATTGTCGAGTGTCAGCCGCCGCGCCACACGACCGCCGCGATCGTGGCCCACGACGTGATATTCATTCAAGCCCAGACTTTGCATCACGCCAGCGTGATCCTGCGCCATCGTGCGTTTGGAATAGTTGATGTGGTTGTCACCGCCATCGGGTTTGCTGCTCCAGCCATAGCCACGCAGATCAGGGGCAACAACTGTAAAGTTCTTCGCGAGATTTACGGCTATTTCCGCCCATGACAAATGCGACAACGGGGCGCCGTGCAGCAATAGCACGGCCGGGCCGCTGCCGCCCACCACGGTATGAATGCTTACGCCGTTGGTTTCCACTTTCATGACTTTGAAGCCGGGGAAATATTTGGCATCCAGCGCGGCGTCAGTCGGAACGGTTTGCGCCAGCAGGCGGCCTGGACGCGCAACCGCGAGAGCGCCTAACGCCAAGCTGGCAGCGCTCAGCAGACTTCTGCGGTTTAGTTCTGGTGTCGGGTTACTCATAACGGCTTTGCCTCTGGTGGGGGAGGCCAAAGCCTATCCGAGTTGCCAGATAAATAAAAACCCCTTAATTGAAAACCCTTTAGCGACCTGAAGGCGTGTATGATCGAACCCAGCAACAGCACCTCCAGCCTTCAAGGCGTATTCAAAAGCGGGTCAAACACCGAGCTCCGGTGAAGCAGGCCTCTGCCGTCATTCCTCCAAACCGTTCAAGTTCAATGAGCTTAGAGAGTCATTGGGCATGGCGTTCAAATCTGTGAAATCCCGATTGCCATTGGTGCCAACCCCGGCACTGCACATCACCGAAGGAAGACGAATGACCTTAAGCGTCAACGAAGAAGTCAGGAGCCAGGAAGACCTGCTCAAAACCGGCGCGTTGCAAAGTGCCATTTTCAACAGCGCCAACTTCTCCAGCATTGCCACCGATGCCAAGGGCGTCATCCAGATTTTCAACGTGGGGGCCGAGCGCATGCTGGGCTACACCGCTGCCGAGGTGATGAACAAGATCACGCCCGCTGACATTTCCGATCCGCAGGAAGTAATCGCACGCGCTGCAGCCTTGAGCGTTGAGCTGGGCACACCGATTGCACCTGGCTTTGAAGCATTGGTGTTCAAAGCCTCACGCGGCATCGAAGACATCTACGAGCTGACCTATTTCCGCAAGGATGGCAGCCGCTTTCCGGCGGTGGTCTCTGTCACTGCCCTGCGCGATGCACAAGAAGGCATCATCGGCTATCTGCTTATTGGCACCGACAACACCGCACGCAAGCAAGCCGAAGAAGCACTGCTCAAGGCAGGTGCGTTGCAAAATGCCATTTTCAACAGTGCCAACTTCTCCAGCATTGCCACCGACGCGAAAGGCGTCATCCAGATTTTCAATGTCGGCGCCGAGCGCATGCTGGGCTACACCGCTGCCGAGGTGATGAACAAGATCACGCCCGCGGACATTTCCGATCCGCAAGAAGTGATCGCGCGCGCCGAAGCCTTGAGTGCCGAGTTGGGCACACGCATTGCGCCTGGCTTCGAAGCATTGGTATTCAAAGCCTCTCGTGGTATCGAAGACATCTACGAGCTGACTTATTTTCGCAAGGATGGCAGCCGCTTTCCGGCGGTGGTGTCAGTCACTGCACTGCGCGATGCGCAAGAGGGTATCATCGGCTATCTGCTGATCGGCACTGACAACACCGCGCGCAAACAAGTGGAAGAAGAGCGCATGAAACTGGATCAGCGCCTGCGTGATCAGCATTTCTACACGCGCTCGCTGATCGAATCCAACATCGATGCCCTGATGGCCACTGATCCGCGCGGCATAATCACTGACGTCAACAAGCAGACCGAAGCGTTGACCGGCTGCACGCGTGATGAATTGATCGGCGCGCCGTTCAAGAACTATTTCACCGAAGCAGTGCGCGCTGAAGCCGGCATCAATCGCGTGCTGAGCGAAGGCAAAGTCACCAACTATGAACTCACCGCCCGCGCCCGCGATGGCAAGGAAACCGTGGTGTCCTACAACGCGACCACCTTCTACGACCGCGACCGCAGACTGCAAGGCGTGTTCGCCGCAGCGCGCGATGTTACCGAACGCAAACGCCTGGATCAGGCGTTGCAGGAAACCAACATCGCGCTGGAGAGCGCCAAGTCCACAGCCGAAAAAGCCAACCTCGCCAAATCCGATTTTCTATCCAGCATGAGTCATGAATTGCGCAGCCCGCTCAACGCCATTCTCGGCTTTGCGCAGCTGATTGAATCCGATTCGCCTCCGCCCACGCTGTCGCAGAAACGCAGCATCGACCAAATTCTGCAAGCCGGCTGGTACCTACTGGAACTGATCAATGAAATTCTTGATCTGGCGTTGATCGAATCCGGCAAATTGTCGCTGTCGCTGGAACCGATATCGCTGGCCGAGATCATGTATGAGTGCCAGACCATGATGGAGTCACAGGCGCAAAAACGCGGCATCAGCATGAGTTTTCCGCAACTGGCGGTCGGCCACTTTGTGCAAGCAGACCGTACCCGTATGAAGCAAGTGCTGATCAACCTGCTATCCAACGCAATCAAATACAACAAGCCCAATGGCATCGTCGTTGTGGAATGTATCGCTCTCAATGCCGAGCGCATCCGCATTCGTGTCGAAGACAGCGGCGAAGGGTTGTCGCAGGACAAGCTCAATCAACTGTTCCAGCCTTTCAACCGGCTCGGCCAGGAGGCAAATGTGGGTGAAGGCACCGGCATCGGTCTGGTGGTATCAAAGCGACTGATCGAATTGATGGGCGGCGCCATCAATGTGGAAAGCACGGTTGGCAAAGGCAGTGTGTTCTCGGTCGACTTGAATCTTGCGGCCACCCCGCAACCGATTGCCAGCATGGCTGGCGTCGCTGCTGTCATGCAAGTGCCCGTTCATGCCGATGCGCAGCTGCGTACACTGCTTTATGTGGAGGATAACC
>CANCGR010000200.1 GCA_947377625.1 Gammaproteobacteria bacterium
TGCTGGTGCTGCGCCACTTGGCTGCGCCTGAAGCGTACAGCAGATTGTTGAGTGTAGGAGCAACGTTCGGCGGTGACAGCGTAGATTCCGCTTTCGACAGATACGACCAGTCCGAACTCAGCACTACATCGCCAATGGCCAAGCCGCGCAGCTCGTAGCGCAGTCCGAAGTCTACGCCGCTGTTTTCACTCGACGACAAATTCAGGAACGGCTGGTTGCGCGAGAAGATGCGGCCGGCCGCTGCAGCGGGCTTGCCAGGATTGGCGGCGTTGTAGGCCACGTATGCTGCGATATCTTCAGGCGTGAGTGCGAAGCGCACCACGTCAGCATCGCCATGATAGTTGGAGGTGCCGCTGCCAAGATCAATCTGGTTTATGGTCTTGCCAGCTGCCAACTGTTGCTGTGTGTAGGCTGCCAACAGCGCGGTATCGCTGTCGTTGATCTGTGTGGTGGTGCGCTGCCCCAACAGATTGGTGCGGCGGATGCGCCACCAGTCGGCGCTCACGCTCAAGCCGTGCAGGAAAGGCACGTCGATGACGAAGCCAAAGGTGTCACCCTTCGACTCCTGCGGTTTCAGGTTGGGGTTGCCGCCGAAGTAGGTACGCATCACGTACGGCCCTTCGTTCAAGGTCGGATTGCGATAAGTATCGGTGTCGCCGGCGCCGGCGGTGATGGACCAGCGCGGACTGGTGTAGAGCGCAGCCAGGCTCGGTGCCATGAAGCCTTCGTTGTAAGAGCCTCGCAACATAAGCCAATCAGCAGGCTTCCAGTTCAGCCCGACCTTGGGCTTGGTGGTGTTGCCGAAATCGCTGTAGCGTTCGTTGCGCGCCGAGATATTGAGTTCCAAACGCTGCACCAGTGGAATCGCATTCTTCTCGCTCACCAAGGGCACCATGAACTCGGCGTAGAAGCTGGTGACATCGCGCTCACCCAACACATCGGGGCGCGGTGGATGCAGCAGGAAATCGTTGTTGGTGGTGTCGAGCCCCGAGCTGGCCGGGTTCTCGCCGCCGAAGGGTGGACGCACGTCTTCAAGATTTTCGCGACGATGCTCGGCACCGAACGCAGCCTTCACATCGCCGCCCCACCAACTGAACAAATCCCCTGAGGCGCGCACATCAGCACTAGCGATGTAGCTTTGCGCAGTACGCGCGTAAACGGCGCTGAAGGAGTCCACCGTTGACTGCGGATTCTGGTAAGGAGCGTCGGCCACTACCGCGCCGTTCTGCACTTTGAAGGTGTAGCCGAACGGGTTGTAGGCGGTGGCGCTGGTGCCCGCGATTGCCACTTGCAGCAGGCTTTCGCGCACGTCCGGATAAGCCTCGTCCTCGCCGTTGACTTCGTTGTAGAACAGCGATGCCTCCCAGTCCCAGGTCTTGCCCAACGAACCCTTCAGACCGGTGGCGAAGCGCACCACATCGGCATTGGTTTTGATGACCTCGGGCGCAAGCCCGGCCAGAGTCATCTGCGTGAAGCTGACGGTTTTGGGTGCGCCGGTCAGGCGCGGTGTGCCATCGGCATTGGCTGCGCCGGTAGTACTGTAGAAGCGGGAGCCATAGGGGTTGTACGGGTTGTCGATGGGCATCACCATCAGCTTGTCGGTGGTCGGCCCGTTGAGCGCGAGCGGTTGGCGTTGCATGGTCGAATCGGACGTGTAGTAGCTCAGCTCGGCGAAGGCTGTGGTGTGCTCGCTCACATCGTATTCACCGGCGAAATACGCGTTTCCACGTTTGACCTCTGGCGAGGCAAAGCCGAATTGATTGAGGTCGAGGAAGAACTCCGGGTTGTCGGTGCGGCTTGGTGCGGTGGTGGTGAACGTGGGCACGCCATTTACAGGCCGGAAATAGTTGTTGGCAGTGGAGGTGCCCAAGCGATAGGTAGGCCAATAACCGCGCGCTGAGCGACCGTCGAAGGGGCCGCCTGGCGCGTTGAACGGAGCCGGTGCGCGGCTTGAATTGAACGAGGTGCGGCTGAAGTCGCGATCACTCAACAAGGTGCTGTCACGCAGCAGCGCTTCGATGCTGCCGATGAAACGGGCCTTGCCATCCGCAACATTGGTAGAGCCGAAGGTTACTGCCAGTTGTGTGTTGGCGCCGCCACCATGCTCGGTAAAGCCTTGCTGCAGCGAGGCTTCAACGCCGTCGAATTTGTGTTTCATGATGTAGTTGATCACACCGCCCACTGCATCCGAACCATAGATTGACGAGGCGCCATCACGCAAAACCTCGATACGTTCCACACCTTGCGTTGGCAACTGGTTGACGTTGACTGCTTGAGACAGGCCGGCGGTCATCGGGTTGATCGCCATGCGGCGACCGTCTACCAGGATCAGCGTAGCGGTGGCGCCCATGTTGCGCAGGTTGATGTTGGCGTTGTCACCACGCGCGCCGGACGAGCCTAGGCGTGTTTCGTTTTCAGGCAGGTTGACGACCGACGGCAGTGAGGTGAGCAGGTCCACCGGCAGCAGCGCCGCACGCACTTCCATCGCGTCCTCGCCGATCACCGTCACCGGCACTGTGCTGTCGTTTGCTGTGCGGCGTATGTTGGAACCGGTGATGATGACTTCTTCAACTGTGCCGCTGCGCTCCGGCGCTGGCGATGGCGCTTGCGCCGCCGCTTCCGTGGCCGCGCCTATCAACAAGCCTGCAAGGGCTTGCCGGATCATGAGATGCAAAATTTTCGGTGTGGCGCGGGAGTGTCGGGATTGGAAATACATGTGCATAGCTTCTGTGTGAGACCTGAGGAACAGGCGTTGCACAGAATTTACAGTTCACACGTTGGCTGGATTTAAATACTCCGTGAAAAAGACATTAATAACAGGTGAGTGGAATGCGTTAGTAACTCAAAGTTCCAATTGCTGCCGCAGTTCACGCGCCTGCCGACGCGACACTTCCACCTCACCGCCACCGCGCATGCGGATGATGAGACCATCGCCCACTGCCGGGTCAATGCCGTCTATCCAGCCGAGATTCACCACCTGCTGACGGTTGGCGCGAAAGAACATGCGCGGATCAAGTCGCGACTCCAGCTGGTTCAAAGAACGGTACAGCATGGCTTTGGTGGTGCCGAAGTGCAGCCGCACGTAGTTGCCGTCTACTTCGATCAGCCGTATATCTTCGAAGCGTACGAAGTGACAGCGTTCGCCGTCGCGAATGAACAGATGATCGCTGGTGCTGCGGCTCGCTGTTTGCTGCGCTGATTTTGCGTGGGCACTATCGGCAGCACCGGCACGTTCCAGCGCTTGGGCGAGGCGTTGTGCTGTCACCGGCTTGAGCAAGTAATCGAGTGCGTTGACCTCGAAAGCACGCAGCGCATGCTGTTCATAGGCTGTCGTGAATATCACTTTGGGTGTGTAGCTTGCTTGCTCCAATACATCGAAGCCGCTGCCGTCGGGCAGGTGGATGTCGAGCAGCAGTAGCTCAGGTTCCAGTTTGTCGATCAATGACACTGCTTCGGCACAGGAGGCCGCCTCACCCACCACTTGATGTTCGGGATGGCCGCGCAGCATTTCCAACAGTTCGCGTCGCGCCAGCCGTGAATCGTCAACGATCAGGATGTCCATAGCGGCATCTCCACGGTGGCGATAACAGATGTTGCTTCGATCAACTCCAGAGTAGCTTGGGCACCGAAGGCAATGCGCAAGCGTTCGCGCGCATTGGCAAGCCCGATGCCATGACCCGCGTGCTTGGTGCCGGCTTCCGCCGGCGGATTGGTGACTTGCATGCGCCACTTGCCTGCAGCTGCTGGCTGCGCGCTGATGTGCACGGTGCCGCCAGCACTGCGGCGCGCAATGCCGTGACGAATGGCGTTCTCGACCAGCGTCTGCAGCAGCATCGGCGGCACTTGTGCTTGCGCGAGTGATGAATGGATGTCCAGTTCGAAGCGCAAGCGTCCCTCCAGTTGTAATGCTTCCAGCGCGAGATAGCCTTTAACCAGTTCAAGCTCTTGCTGCAGCGGCCCCACGGGGGAGCGGCCTTCCTGCAACACACCGCGCAGCAACGTGGCGAGGTCTGTCATCGCTTGTCGCGCAGCACTTGCATCTTCCAGCACCAGCGCACGAATGTTGTTCAGCGTATTGAACAGAAAATGCGAGTTGATCTGGCTGCGCAGGAATTGCAATTCCAGTTCCTTCAGCTTGACTTGATTCTGCCAGTGCTCGCGCTCGGCATCCTGGCGCCGCCGCCATTCCACCCAAACCAGGCAGACCAAGCACCACATCAGCAAAATAATGGCGGTGTTGATGCTGTAGGCAAGAAACGTGGTGGAGCCAAAACGGTTGGCTGCCATGGCCGACAGACTCTGCTTCGATGTTGCCGCCCAGATCATGAGCGTAAACACCAGCTGCACCAGCGTGCCAATCAATGGCAACAACCACACCAGGTGCAGGCCGACCGCCGCGCTGGATCGCTGGCGGCCATGGCGGCGATAAAGCCCGCGTAATGCATGCGTCACGCCAAACAGCATCAGCGACAACAGCAGGAAAATGCCGGCATAAAGCTGTCCGCCCGTCCCCCATGCGCGGGCATAAACCAGATTAAGCAGCGTGTACCCTGCCCAGTAGACGAATTGGAATCGCCAGTAGAGTTTGTCGGTATTGTTGTTCACTTGCTTGTCGCCGTTGCCGTCAGGAAATCCCGGATATGTGCGTTCACCCACTGCGTGTCATCCCAGGTCAGGAAATGATAACCGGCCTGCGACATGTGTACCTCAACCGAACTTACTTTACTGAACTGGCCAAGGTAGATAGCGCGCGTGCTCTCCAGTGTTGTTCCGTACTTCTCATAGGCGGCCCACGCACCGAGCACCAGCACCGGTTGCCGCAAGCCACTGATGGGCTGGCGCAAGTCAGTCGTCATCAATTCGGTCAGTGCGGCGATGGTGGTCGCCCTGTCGCTGGATAGCACCCACTGGCGCAACTGGTCCTGGCGTTCGGGACTGCGGGTCATGCTGCCGATACTTTGCACAGCGTTCGCCTGATATTGTTCATCGCTCATGGCTTCCCGCTGTTGGCGCATTCGCTCTGCGCCGGTGCGCGTTTGTTCAGCGGTCAGCGCCGGGTTCTGGTTGGCCGGTGCAAACGGCAATGATTCGACCAGCACCAAGCGGTCCACCAGTTCAGGCGCCTGAAGTGCGATCATCATGCCGAGCACACCGCCGAGACTGTGGCCCACCAGCACGGCGTTGTGTGTGCCGTGCTCGCGCAGGGTGTGGATGATCGCGTCGCGCATTGGCACCAGATAACTCTGGCCCCTTTCCATCGGTGGCTGTCCGGCGAAACCCGGCAGCTCTACAAACAGGCACTGGTAGGTTTGTTCAAAGGCCGCGCAGGTATCAGTGAACGTCTCCTTGCCGCTGTTCAGCCCTGGAATGAACACCATCGTCTGGCCCTTGCCACGCTCGACGATATTGACCTCGGCCTGCTTGGCCTGCACTGCACTTCCCCACACACTGCCCAGCACGACTGCCGAGGTAACTACTCTTTTGAAAACATTGAAAAACGTCATGACACACTCCTTTGGTGATTGGTTATTGGTGATCGAACAGGCGCAATTTTGCCGGCCCAATGACACTTGAGTGGATTTATATGATGAGCGGCCGGAATACCGGGCTGACCGGCGAAAACAGCAAAAGCAAACTCTGCTTCGCCTTTTGTGCTGCCATTTGATATATAGGGCGCGGGTTAATTTTTGGATTGCCATGGAGACATGGCCTCAGAGGGGATCCATGAAAAGAACGCTTACTGTTATGGCAACAGCAATGCTGCTTGCCGGTGCATACAAGGGAGCAACAGCAGCATCGTTGCAGGGGCATGTGGTCGATGCCAATGGCAAG
>CANCGR010000201.1 GCA_947377625.1 Gammaproteobacteria bacterium
CGGCGTGAAGGGTGCGGCGATGGTGGCCATGCGTGATCTGGAGGCCAGCTTTAGCCTGGGCTTTGCCGAAGTGCCCGAAATCAAGCACTGGCTGCAGGCAAATAATCGCGACAAGTAACGGGGCGCGGGGCAGAATACTGTGGAATTGAGCCTGCTTGCCGCTTGAGGGTGAACATCCATGTACAAGGTCTTGGGCGCCGCGCTGCTAATGGCCGCTCTGGGCGCTTGCACCACCACCCATATCGACCAGTTCCGGCAGGGCACCACCCACATCAAGAAAGGCGAGAGCATCGTCATTCTCGGCCGCCGCCAGAATATCGGCTACGACACCGCCGGCACTTTTGTGAATTGTGTGGCCACCACGGTTGCCACTGGCGATGATCGCATCAAGGTGGTTCCGGAACAGGAATTCCTGGATGCCATGTTTCCGTATTTTGAACCACGCACGGCGCCGATGCGCACCGCCAATCTCAAGCAATTGATGACCATCAGTGCCGCCAAAAAGCGCATCGAAGACTATGGCATTGAATACATTGTGTGGGTCGATGGCACTACCCTGCGCAGCGACAGAAGCGGCGGCATGAGCTGCGGCATCGGCCCGGGCGGCGGTGCCTGTTTCGGTTTTGGCAGCTGGCAGGATGATTCGAAATTCGAGGCGGAAGTGTGGGATCTCAACACCCTGGAATCAGTAGGCTCGATCAGCACTGACAGCAACGGTCAGTCGTATGTACCTGCGCTGGTGGTGCCTATCCCGTTGATTGCCCAGGTTGAGGCCGGTGCTTGCAGCGGGCTTGGCAATCAGCTCAAGCTTTTCATTGGTGGCAAAGGCAGTTGAAAACCACAGCATTCATGAACTTGCATCGTTTGACATCGGCGCGCTCGTTGCCCGCTTCACTGCTGCTCGCCCTGCTGCTGGGCAGTTGTGCCAGCAACCCCACCGGCGGTGCCAATTTCGTGCTGATGAGCGAAAAAAGCGAACTGGAAACAGGCAGGACCGAACATGAAAAACTGCTTAAATCCTCGCAGATTTATCATGATGCGAAGCTGCAGACCTTCGTGGAAAAAGTCGGCAAGCGTCTGGCCGCCATCTCGCATCGGCCTGAGCTGCAATACCACTTCACGATCATTGACAGCCCCGACATCAACGCCTTTGCGTTGCCGGGTGGCTATATCTACGTCAATCGTGGTCTGGTGGATTATCTGACTTCTGAATCACAACTGGCCGCGGTGATGGGCCATGAGATCGGCCATGTCACAGCACGTCATGCGGTGCGACAAAGTACGGCGCAAACCACCTCCAAAATTCTCAGCACTGCGGCGGTGTTGGCAACCGGCGTAAGCTCGCTCGGCAACACCGCCAACCTGTTCGGTGGCGCGCTGATCAGCGGCTACGGCCGCGAAATGGAATTGGAAGCTGATGGTCTGGGTGCTGAATATCTGGTGAAGGCCGGTTATGACCCCAATGCGATGGTGGAAGTGATCACCGTGCTGAAGAACGAAGAAGACTTCAATCGCAAGAATGGCAAACAAGCACCCGCCTACCACGGCTTGTTTGCCACGCATCCACGCAACGATACCCGTTTGCAGGAAGCGATAGCCAAGAGCAGCACCGTGAAAGCGGAAGCCTTTGTTACGGTAAACCCGGAAGATTTCAGAGTCGCCACCACCGGTTTGCTGGTGGGCCCGTCAATACAGAATCTGGCTGGCAGCCAAAGCCGCAACCGTTATTATCAAACCCTGCTCAACTACACGCTGGTGCTGCCCGATGCCTGGAATCAGCAAGAAACCACCACCACGATGACAGCCACTGCGCCACTCAGTGAAGGCACGCTCAAAATTGAAGCGCAGCGTCTGCAGCAAAACATCAAGCCACAGCTGTTTATTCATGACGTGCTGAATATTGCCAATCTGGAACGCCCTGAGGCCTTGAATCAGTACGGGCTTGATGGCTATACCGGCATCAATGCGGCCAATGGCGAGCGTGTCGCCGTGCTCTACTACGCCAACCGCGCCTACATCATTACTGCCAGCGGCCACACTGATGCAGCCCACGCAGCCATGCTCGACTCCATCAAGAGCTTCCGCCCGATAGCCCCCAAGGAAATTGCCATCGCCGACCCAATGAAAATCAACTGGGTGCAAGCCGATGGCCGCAGCACCTACGCTGATCTTGCCCGCCAGAGTCGGCTGCCGGAATCGGCGGAAGCAACTTTGCGCCTGATGAATGGCGACTACCCTGCCGGCCAGCCCAAGGCTGGGCAGTGGATAAAGCTGGTCAAATAGACTGGTGCTAGTGCCCGCTGGCAATAGTCATGCTGAGGGCAACCAGAAATCCCATTACTGCGCATAGACAAATCACCAGTACAGTAAAGTTGCGTTGCAAGGTGTTCACGAGCTGTCTCCTGTTTTACAAATTGCCAGGCATTGTGCAATCTTTGAAAAAAAGCAGCCTTGATTCGCGTCAATCGTTTACGCTGTGCACAGATGTCACTTTTTGCAGGCTCCTTTTCGTGATGCACCGTTGCCCCCACTGTCAGCAGGCCGGTTTTACTGACTTGCAGAAACTCACTTTGCTGTGGCTGCAGCCAAGACCCTGCAAGATTTGTCATAAAGCTGCGTTTATGCCGGTCCGTAATGTGGTGGTGGCATTGATCATATGGACTTTGCTGACTTGGGTTTTTATCGGCGCGGCGTTTTACATGCGCAACATCCTGTTCATGTTGGGGACCATTCCTGCCGCAATGCTCGCCGTGGATAAATGGATACGCAAAGCGCCACTGATTGCGTATCAATAACAACAGTATTTGAATTTCATAGTTGAGGGGAAAGCCGCCATGACCAGACGCAACATCGGGCCTGTAACATTTGTCCATTCATTACTGGCCACCTCGCTGCTGTTGAGCAGCCACGGGCTTTATGCACAAACGCCAGGCTGTGCACAGGTCAATGATCTGCAACTGACCAATGGCGCCATTCACACAATGGATGCTGCTGATACGGTGGTGGCAACTCTGCGCATTCAGGACGGGCGCATCGTGGGCAGCGGCAACACTACGCCGCCCACTACTGCCTGCACGCGCACGATTGATTTGAAAGGCCGCACGGTGGTGCCGGGCTTGATCGACAATCACAATCACATCGTACTGCTCGGCCTGCGTCCCGGGCATGACACACGGCTTGAGAGTGCTACGTCAATTCCGGAGCTTGTCGCCACACTCAAAGCCCGCGCAGCACAAGTGCCGAAAGGCGAATGGCTTACCGCGATTGGCGGTTTCGATATCAGCCAGTTCACACCGCCGCCGGAAAAACCGCGCTTCCCCACCATGGCGGAGCTCGATGCAGCGACTGCCCAACATCCCATTTATGTGCAGCAAGGTTTTGCCGGCCCCGGCGTGACCAACAGTGCCGGCAAGAAATTCTTCGAGAGCAAAGGCATTACCGTGGGTACTGACGGCTCACTCGCTGGCGGCGCCACGCCGAATGCTTCCACCAAAGCCTTGTTTGCACTGAAGCAACTGCAAACCGAAGCCGACAAGAAACGCGGCACCCTGGATGCGTTGAACTATGCGGTGAGCCTCGGCATTACCACGCAGCTTGATCAAGGCGGCTTCCCCGAAACCAACTCTGATGCTGATGGTGTCGCCAGCTTTGACGGCTATCGTGCTTACGATGCACTGCTGTCGATCTATCGCGAAGGCAAACTGCCGAACCGCACGCGCATCAATTATCTGCACATGGAAACTGATCCGGCCACGCCGCAACTGCAAGCGCGTCTGAACAATGTGTTTCCTGAATTCGGTGGCGACATGCTGAAGGTGGTTGGCATTGGTGAGTTCACTGCGGGTTCTTCGCCCATCATCATGCAACCCTCTACCGAATGGATGAATGGTACACGTCTGGTGGCCAAAGCTGGCTGGCGCAATGAAAACCATTCGCTGACGGCCACTGACTACAAGACCATCATCGATGGCTGGCAGAAGATCAACGATGAGATCGGTGGTGACGGCATCAAGAAGCTCGGCTGGGTAGTAGCCCATGTGCCATTCATTACTGAGGAATATGCACTCAAGCTGAAAGCACTCGGCGGTGGCGTGAGCGTATTGGGCGGCTGGCGCTATGTGATTGGCACCGAGAAAAACAACGGCCCGCCGTTTCGCATGCTGCAGAAGCTGGGCATTCCGATGGGTATGAGTTCGGATGGCATGCAGATTTCACCGATGAACCCATGGATAGGACTTTACTATGTGGTAACCGGCAAGAATGCGCGCGGTGAATTGATCAACGGCGACCAGACGCTTTCGCGCAGTGATGCGCTGCGGCTTTACACGGCGTCCAATCGCTGGTTCTTGCGCGAAGATGACATCGGCAGTCTTGAGCCGGGCAAACTCGCCGACCTTGTCGTGCTTGATCGCAATTATTTCGACACGGCCAAAGTCAGTGATGAAAACCTCAAGACCTTGCACTCGGTGCTAACGCTGGTGGGCGGCAAGATCGTCTATGGCGATCAAAGCAAATTGTGAGCAACTGAAGGAGCAGTGATCATGCACACACGCAATATCAATCCCTGGCTCTGGCAAGACCCACTGTCTTTCTCGCAGGCAGTGGAGACTGATGCGGGCGGTAAAGTGCTGTACTGCTCCGGTCAAACCTCGGTTGATGCTGACGGCAAACCCTTGCACCTTGATGACATGCGCGCACAAATCGCCCAAGCCTTCGACAATCTCGCAACTGTGCTCGCGCAAAGCGGTTACATGCTGACGCAAGTAGTGCGGCTCAACTATTACACCACCGACATGGCCGCCTTCAACGCAGCCTATGATGTCGTAACTGAATACCTGCGCGAGTGCTCTATAAAACCAAGCGGCACTCTGCTGGGCGTAGCCACACTGGCAATGCCTGGCTTGTTGGTGGAACTGGAAGCGACTGCTGTTCGCTGATACCGTAGCGGTATAGCGGCTATATACAGGATTCTTTCTTTACAGATTCTTTGAACAAGCACTTGATGCCCGCTGCGGCATGTAACGCGGCATATAAAGTTTCTTCGCATTGCCTCCTTTCTGATTTACCAAAAATTAATTTTCCTTTTCTCTTCGCTGAAGAACGCAAGCGCATACTTTGCGCACGCATGGAAGCTGCCGCAGAAATCATGGTCTGCACAAAGCAATGCTGAGGGGTGTTGTGAATTTTCCTCAACCACGTTTTACAGGAGCTGTTTATGAAAAGTTTATTTGTTATATCCACACTGATGCTTTCTTTCACTCATGTTCAGGCCGAACCCGCGCATCTGACTTCTGCCGATGGCTCTGACCTGAGCGCGCTGTGCATCGCAGCGGCACATTCTGATCGCCCACTGATCGAGACTGCACAAACTTATGGAATAAAAAGCTATGAAATCAGTGAAATCAGCTGCAACGGCATAAGGCTGGATCGTTTTGCCGACAAATACAAAGCCTTGAGCACAGCTGCACCGAAGCCACTGGTGTTCAAGAAAAGCGATGAGAGTGAATTGACTGAACTTTGCTATCGCGCTTTGTCGTCGTTTGACGAGTATCAGCAACTGCTGCGTCAGCGTGTTGCCAAGGATGCAAAGCTGCAAGCTGAACTGACTTGCAATGGCATGCCGGTGATGGATTTTGTCAGCCGTTATCGCAATCGCGCGGAGGTTAGTGCCACATCCTTGCAGTAAGCGTTATCCCTTTTCTCCCCCCGCCCCACCTGGTTTGCCGGAGCCTCATCAGCTCCGGCTTTTTTTATTTTACTTTTCCAGTTGCTGCCAACGCTGATAGAGTTTTTCCAGTTCCTGCTGCGCTGTCGTCAGCTTTTTG